>URQO01000016.1 GCA_900550135.1 uncultured Eubacterium sp. | reverse complement strand
CTGTTACAATCGGATTTATGCATTACGTTAAACTTCATCATTTGGTTGATGATAAGATCCATGCACGTTCAACAGGTCCTTACTCATTAGTAACTCAGCAGCCACTTGGTGGTAAAGCTCAGTTCGGTGGACAGAGATTTGGTGAAATGGAAGTTTGGGCACTGGAAGCTTATGGTGCATCATACACATTGCAGGAGATCTTAACATTTAAGTCAGATGATGTTGTAGGACGTGTTAAGACTTACGAGGCAATTATCAAGGGTGAAAATATTCCACAGCCTGGTATCCCTGAATCATTTAAGGTTCTTGTAAAAGAACTTCAGGCATTGGCTCTTGATGTAAATGTATTAGACAAAGACAACAATGTTGTAGAACTTAAGGAAAGTATTGATTATGGTGAAACAAACTTTAATGCAATACTTAATGACAACAAGAACTTCAGCAATAACAAGGAAGACAGCAAGACATTTGAACAGGCTGGCTACCATACACAGGAATTTGTTGGAGAAGAGTTACAGACAGTAAATTCAGACGGAACAGTTTTTGAAGACGGTCAGGAAAATTAATAGAAGGGAGAATTGATCATGGCAGACGCAAACGTAAGTGAACAGCTTGCATTCGATAAAATTAAAATCGGTCTTGCATCACCTGAAAAGATTAGAAAATGGGCTACTAGAAAAGTAGGCGACAAAGAAGTTTTAGGTGAAGTTACAAAACCAGAGACAATTAACTACAGAACACTTAAACCGGAAAAAGATGGTTTATTCTGCGAAAAGATTTTCGGACCTAACAAGGACTGGGAATGTCATTGTGGTAAATACAAGAAAATCAGATACAAAGGTGTTGTCTGTGACAGATGTGGCGTTGAAGTAACAAAATCCAGTGTACGTCGTGAACGTATGGGTTGTGTAGAACTTGCAACTCCTGTATCACATATTTGGTATTTCAAGGGCATCCCTTCAAGAATGGGACTTATACTTGATATATCACCAAGAGTGTTAGAAAAAGTATTATACTTTGCATCATATATCGTACTTGATCCAATGGATACATCATTGGAATACAAGCAGGTATTATCTGAAAAGAAATTCAGAGAAGCTTATGAAGAATTTGGTGGCAAATTCAGAGTAGGTATGGGTGCTGAAGCAGTTAAAGAGTTGCTTCAGTCCATCGATGTTGAAAAAGGTGCAGAAGAATTAAAGGCAGAGTTATTTGAAGCTACAGGTCAGAAGAAAGCAAAGATTGTTAAAAGACTTGAAGTTTTTGAAGCATTCAGAAGCTCAGGAAATAAGCCTGAATGGATGATTATGGATGTAATTCCTGTTATTCCACCGGATTTAAGACCTATGGTACAGTTGGAAGGTGGCAGATTTGCAACATCTGACTTAAATGACTTATATAGAAGAATTATCAACAGAAACAACCGTTTAAAGAGACTTCTTGAACTTGGTGCTCCTGAAATCATTGTAAGAAATGAAAAGAGAATGCTTCAGGAAGCTGTTGATGCATTAATTGACAACGGAAGACGTGGTAGAGCCGTAACAGGACCTGGTAACAGAGCTCTTAAATCACTTTCAGATATGCTTAAAGGTAAGCAGGGACGTTTCCGTCAGAACTTACTTGGAAAGCGTGTTGACTACTCAGGACGTTCAGTTATCGTAGTAGGACCTGAACTTAAGATTTATCAGTGTGGTCTTCCAAAAGAAATGGCTATCGAATTGTTCAAGCCATTTGTTATGAAAGAATTGGTAGAACAGGGTACAGCACACAACATTAAGGCTGCAAAGAAGATGGTAGAAAGACTTCAGACAGAAGTTTGGGATGTACTTGAAGAAGTAATTAAAGAACATCCTGTTATGTTAAACCGTGCCCCTACTCTTCATAGATTAGGTATTCAGGCATTTGAGCCTGTATTGGTTGAAGGTAGAGCTATTAAGTTACATCCATTGGTATGTACAGCGTTCAACGCCGACTTTGATGGTGACCAGATGGCTGTCCATCTTCCACTTTCAGTAGAAGCTCAGGCTGAATGTAGATTCTTACTACTTTCACCTAACAACTTATTAAAACCATCTGATGGTGCACCTGTAGCAGTTCCTTCACAGGATATGGTACTTGGTATTTACTACTTAACAATGGATAAGATGGTAGATCATTCAGATAATGCTGAAATTGTAGCAAAAGCAAGCAGAAAGACATACAAGTCTGAAGCAGATGTTAAGGCTGCATTAGATGAAGGTAAAATTGGAACACATGATTATATCAAATATGACGCAGGAGACAGAGTTGTTGTTTGCGAACCTATTGATGTTTTAGGACATTACTTTAGTAGTGTAAATCAGGCTATTTTGGCTTATGAAAATGGAGATATTTCACTTCATCAGAAGATTCGTGTTAAGAGAAAAGTATTTAATGGTGCCGGAGAAGAAATCGAAGGAACTATTGACACAACTCTTGGACGTTGCATCTTTAACGAAATTCTTCCACAGGATTTAGGATTTGTTAAGAGAGAAACAGATGAAGATTACCTTAAATTTGAGGTTGATTTCCATGTAGGAAAGAAAGGCTTAAAGCAGATTCTTGAAAAGGTAATCAATAATCACGGTGCAACAAAAACTGCAGAAGTTCTTGATGACATTAAGGCAATGGGTTACAAATACTCAACAAGAGCAGCTATGACAGTTTCAATTTCAGATATGACAGTACCGGAAGCTAAGAAACAGATTCTTAAAGAAGCAGAAAGTACAGTTGATGAAATTACAAAGCACTATCGTAGAGGTTTCTTAACTGACGAAGAAAGATATAAAGAAGTAATTGAAACATGGCAGGGTGCCGATAATCAGATTACAACAGCCCTTCTTGACGGGCTTGATAAATACAACAACATCTTTATGATGGCTGACTCAGGAGCCCGTGGTTCTGACAAGCAGATTAAACAGCTTGCCGGTATGCGTGGTTTGATGGCTGATACAACAGGTAAGACTATCGAACTTCCTATTAAGTCAAACTTCCGTGAAGGACTTGACGTATTGGAATACTTTATTTCAGCCCATGGTGCAAGAAAGGGTATGTCAGATACAGCATTAAGAACAGCCGATTCAGGATACCTTACAAGAAGACTTGTAGACGTATCACAGGATTTAATTATTCGTGATGTTGATTGTTGTGAAGGAAAAACAATTCCATTTATGGAAATCGAAGCATTAATGGATGGTAGTGAAGTTATCGAAAGTCTTGAAGAAAGAATTACAGGTAGAACAGCTGCTGAAACAATGTACGATAAAGATGGAAATATAATTGTTAAAGCAAATCATATGATTACACCTAAGAGAGCTGCAGCAATTGTAGCAACAGGTGTAGATAAAGTTAAGATTAGAACAATTCTTACATGTAAATCACATGTAGGTGTTTGTGCTAAATGTTACGGAGCAAACATGGCTACAGGAGCAAGAGTTCAGGTAGGTGAAGCTGTAGGTATTATCGCAGCTCAGTCTATCGGTGAGCCTGGTACACAGCTTACTATGAGAACATTCCACTCCGGTGGTGTTGCCGGTGACGATATTACTCAGGGTCTTCCTAGAGTAGAAGAATTGTTTGAAGCAAGAAAGCCAAAGGGACTTGCAATTATTGCTGAGTTCGGTGGTAGAGCTGAAATTAAAGAAACAAAGAAGAAACGTGAAATCATTATTACAAATCCGGAAACAGGCGAGGAAAAGGCATACCTTATTCCTTATGGTTCAAGAATTAAGATTCTTGATGGAGCAATGCTTGAAGCCGGTGATGAACTTACAGAAGGTAGTATTAATCCACACGACCTCTTGAAGATTAAGGGACTTCGTGCAGTTCAGGATTACATGATTCGTGAAGTTCAGAGAGTTTACCGTTTACAGGGTGTTGAAATCAATGATAAGCACGTTGAAGTTATTGTTCGTCAGATGCTTAAGAAAATTAAGGTTGACACAGCCGGTGATTCAGAATTTCTGCCAGGTACAACTGTTGAAGTTCTTGACTTTAATGAAGTTAACGAAAAACTTGTTGAAGAAGGCAAAGAGCCTGCAACAGGTACACAGATTATGCTTGGTATTACAAAGGCATCACTTGCTACAAACTCATTCTTGTCAGCTGCTTCTTTCCAGGAGACAACACGAGTTCTTACTGAAGCTGCTATTAGCGGTAAGGTTGATCCACTTGTTGGTCTTAAGGAAAACGTATTGATTGGTAAACTTATTCCTGCAGGTACAGGACTTGAAAGATACCGTTCAGTTAAGTTAAGTACTGATAATAAACAGGTTCCTTCAGAAGAAGACTTCTTGTCATTATCAGAAGATATTGAAACAGAAGAAGTTGTAGGAGAAACTGTAGAGGAAACAATCAAAGTAACAGAATAATGTTATAAAGACAGTTCGAAACCATCCTGTCTATAAACAAAACTAGGGACTAAATCACATAAATTATCTTTCAGAATTCCGATATGGAATTCTGGAAGAATTATTGATATGCAGTGAAAAAGAGTACTCCCTAAGTGCTCTTTTTTCTATGCAAAAAGTAATTGGAATTATTATCAATAAACAATATTGAGAGGAAACAACAATGGTAGAAGGTTTTAATCCTGTAAGATATTCAGTAATAGAGGATAAAAATCCAAGAGAAATAGTTATGCTGGTAGGAGATGGGTGCAAATGGAGAAAATGTAGATTTTGTAACTATCATTTAGACAGTAGCAGGAATTTAGAGGCAAATTTTAGAATAAACAAACAGGCACTTTTGAAAGTGACGGGAAAATATCATGACCTGGAAGTAATAAATTCAGGAAGCTTTGTGGATTTGGACGAAAAAACAATTGAATTGATAAAGAACATATGCATAGAAAAAAACATAAAAACAATACACTTTGAATGCCACTATATGCATAAAGATGATGTATACGAATTTAAGAAATCTTTTGAGAGAATGGGAGTCAAGTGTATTATAAAGCTTGGCCTGGAAACATTTGATTATGATTTGAGAGAAAATGTTTTAATAAAAGGTATTGATGAAAAAGAACCAAAAGAAATAGCAAAGTATTTTGATGAAATAAATTTGCTACAGGGTATAGCAGGTCAAAATGCACAATCAATGATTTCAGATATAGAAACGGGACTAAAATATTTTAGTCGCGTTTGCGTAAATATTATGATTGAAAATGGAATGCCGGTGCATCCGGATAATGAAGCTATACAGGAATTTTTAGATGAAGTTTATCCTAAATATAAGAACAACAACAGAGTAGATATATTATTAAACAATACAGATTTTGGTGTTGGAGAAAATTTAGGTTAAATTATAAACAGACATTATACCGGCCTTACAGAGAAATTAATGTATGGGCTGAAAATTGCAAAAAAAAGGAGGATAAGTATTATGTCTAATGAAATTTTATTGCTATTATCAGTAGTGATAATTTATGGTACAACGTTGGTTTTATTTAAGATTTTTGGAAAGCAGGGACTTATTTGCTTCACAGTAATTGCAACAATTGCAGCAAACATTGAGGTGTTAATTACAATTAAAGCTTTTGGAATGGTAATGACACTTGGTAATGTACTATTTGCAGCAACCTTTTTAATAACAGACATTATCAGTGAAGTATATAGTAAAAAAGATGCAAAACTTGCAGTTAGAATTGGAATTGCAACATCAATTGTATTTATTATACTTTCACAATGGTGGTTATTGTACACACCATATAGTGAAGATTGGGCAATGCCATCTATGAAAGCAATCTTTTCAAATACACCAAGAACAATGCTTGCAAGTATGTTGGTATATGCCATTGTTCAACAGTTTGATGTTTGGGCATATCATAAGTGGTGGAAATGGACAGAGAAGAAATTTGGCGACAGAAAAAGATTCCTGTGGGTCAGAAATAACGGTTCAACACTTATTTCGCAGTTTTTAAACACTTTACTGTTTACATTTGCAGCATTTTGGGGTGTACATTCTGTACCAACCCTTCTTGGAATTGTTGTTTCAAGTTATGTAATATTTATTGTAACAAGTTTACTTGATACACCATTTATTTATATAGCCAGAAAAATATCACCGGGAATAATTGCTAAAGAAAAACAGGAATTATTGGAAGGTAATTAAAAAATCATAGTAAAAATATATTAAAACATAAAAAAGTTTCGTAAAATGTCTAAAAATGTTGCAATTTTTAAGAGATAGACTTAAAATAGTGATTGTGTTGTCAAATAAAAGGGAAGAAGACAACAACTGGAGAGGTCTGATGGCACAATATGTGTTGACTCAGACGCCGAAGGTGTACGGTAGCAGCCAAATATTGCCGGATGCTATTAATCTCTCAGGCAAAAGGACAGGAGGAAATTATGGACGCAATAGGAAACTTTTTAACTAAGGTAGATGATTTTGTTTGGGGAATTCCACTTATAGTGTTAATTCTTGCAGCAGGCATCTACCTTACTTTTCGTTTAAGACTATTACAGGTAGTGCATTTACCAAAGGCACTTAAGTTTATGTTCAAAAACGAAGAAGAAGGTGAAGGGGAAGTAAGTAGTTTTGGAGCACTTTGCACAGCTTTATCAGCAACTATAGGAACAGGAAATATTGTAGGTGTAGCAACAGCCATTGGATGTACAGTACTTGGTACAGCAGTAGGTGGTCCCGGTGCATTATTCTGGATGTGGGTTGCAGCATTCTTTGGAATGGCAACAAAATATGCAGAAGGATTTTTAGCTGTAAGATACAGAACCATCGATGATGAAGGTCATGTTCTTGGTGGACCATTCTATTACATTGAAAAGGGTATGGGACGCAAATGGAGATGGCTTGCAAAAATCTTTGCATTTTTTGGAGCATGCGTTGGTTTGTTTGGTATAGGTACATTTACACAGGTAAATGGTATCGCATCAGCAACATTATCATTCTTTGATCCCAATAAGGAAAATGCAATTTCCATTCTTGGCAAGGACTATTCAATTGTAACAGTTATTACAGCTATTATTTTGGCATTTGTTGTTGGATTGGTAGTAATCGGTGGAATACAGAGAATTGCAAAGGTATCTCAGGTTGTAGTACCATTTATGGCTGTTTTATACATAGTAGCAGTTCTTGTGCTTATTATTGCAAATATAGAAAAATTACCTGGCGCATTAGCAACAATTGTAGAATATGCATTTGGCGCAAAAGCAGCAGCCGGTGGTGTGTTGGCGGCAATTGGTATTTCAATGCAGAAAGGTATTGCCAGAGGTATTTTTTCAAATGAAGCAGGGCTTGGTTCAGCACCGATTGCAGCTGCAGCGGCAAAAACAAAAGAACCTGTACGTCAGGGATTGGTTACTATGACAGGTACATTTATTGACACAATTGTTGTATGTACATTAACAGGTTTGTCAATTGTAATGATGGGTTCATATACAGTGAAAGGTATTGAAGGTGTGCAGGTTACAACTGATGCATTCCAGAAAGGACTTAGCTTCCTGCCTGGTCAGGTTTCAGCATTTATATTGATGGTATGTTTGGTATTCTTTGCATTTACGACAATTCTTGGATGGGATTATTATGGCGAAAGATGCTTAGAATATTTAACAAATAGAAATAAAGCAGCTGTACAAGTATATAGATGGTTATATATTTTAGCTGTATTTATCGGACCATACATGACAGTAGCAGCAGTTTGGACAATTGCTGATATATTTAATGGTCTTATGGCTATACCAAATATTATAGCGTTGTTTGCGTTAAGTGGTGTGGTAGCCAAAGAAACGAGGGAATATTTTAAAAACAAAAAATACAAAGAAAACTAGGGTGTTATATAATATATTTACGGAGCAAAGTTATGTTTTGGAGATGAGGGCTAAAACAGGCTATGCTCCTTTTTTTGTGCCTGACCGACAGGTTTTAAAACTTTCAGATGCTTTTATGGTTCCGGTGAAAGATGGAACGTTTGAATGGACAGCAACAGTTCTTAACATCAATTATGGACAAAACGAAAAGCTACATTGGAGTTACTCCAATGTAGCTTTTTGTGTAATTATCTGATACCTAATAATGTATCAATTGCTTCATGAAATTCAGGATGTCGTCGATATTGTTCTATTACAACATTTTCGTGTCGTGATAAATAATATGACGGGTAATCTGTATAACCAAATGTATTTAAAATATTGTCAATGTGATAAATGTCACAAAGAACTAAAAGGGTATCGGCACTTGGGCTGAGTCTGTCCGCTTTCCCAACCATAAATAGTCTTATCAGCAGCTTTAATACATCGGTCATGTAATAGCACGGAAACTTCGTGAACTGTTAAATTATTCTTTTTTCTATATTTCTTTAATACTTCTGCAATTCGTTCATTCTTCATTATAAACACCTCTTTAGTAATAATATATTATGACCTAAAATGCGTCAAATCATTCTTTTTACACAAGAATAATAAACGATAAACAAGTTGAAATTCTTCCTAACAAAGAATATAATATATTTTATGAGCAGAGAATATTTTACTTGATTAGGCAAATACAGAAATAAAGTGAACATTGATTTTACTATAGAATAATAAAAAGATGTAGAACAAAGCTTCTGTGAAGCAAAGTAAAGCCCAAAGAATGGTGATTGAAATGAAAAATAAAGATAATGCTTCTAAAAACATAATTAAATATATAAGAGAAAACAATATTTCCACAGAAGAAATTGAAAATAAAATTGGAATAAAGCAAACAAAACTGCTTGATGAAGATACGGTATTTATGGCTTCAGAGTTTTTAGAATTGTGCTCATACTTAAAATTAAAACCGGAAAATATGAGATAGGTGAAAGATGCTGAATTATATATGCACTAAAGACAACATAAGAACAAAAAGTAGCACATGTCCTGTATGTAATGAGAGAACAAAACTTGAAAAATCAGATATATATTGGTGTGATACATGCAATGTTCCTCTTTATCAGAAACAATGCAATTGTTGTAAAGGTTTAGGAAGAAGAATTACAACTGACATTCGTCCTGTTTTTCCTGAGGAACGTTTACTTTTAGAAATTATTGCTGATAAAAAACCAGGTGACCTGGCGAAAAAATCTGTATGGAACTGTTCTAATAATAAATATATTGTAAATGGTGAAAGGATGCCATTTTCTGTTAAGGAGTTAAAAACTAAGAATACAGATGAAATTAGAGAAAAATATCAGGAGTATTCAAAGGATATTGATTATAAATATTTTGAATATTACAAAGAAAAATTTGTAGAAGCAAATAAAGATAGGTATTTATCTATTGTACATGAGGCAACAGAATATATAAAAACTTTGAAGACTTATGTAAACTTGTAGGCCAACGAAGCAGGGTTATGAGATGGAGTTGTTTAATTCATATGCAAGGGGAGGAATAGAATATCTATATGAAAAATTAGTTGTTAGACCTGTGGATCTGGATGACGATTAATTTACTGATGCCAGAATGTCGAATATAATGGCATTGTTCAAAGATGATATGCAGGAAATATAATGGATATTAATACATAATTAAAAGTTTCGCTAAAACTATTAAAGAAATAATTATTGCTAATATTATGAATTTTAATAGATTTTGACGAAACTTTTTTATTTAAACTTCAAATTATTCCAAAATTCTCAAAATCTCTAGTTGAAACTACAAAATCTTTGACTTATAATTAATATTAACGCACTTTAACATATTAGTGTAAAAAATAGCAAAGAAGGATTAAGATTATGAAGGATACTCTTGAAATCAGATGGCATGGCCGTGGCGGTCAGGGTGCCAAAACAGCAGCCCTTCTTTTGGCAGAAGTGGCTTTTAAAACAGGAAAAAATGCCCAGGGATTTCCTGAATATGGTCCGGAGCGTATGGGTGCTCCAATTACAGCTTATGACAGAATTAGTGACCATCCTATTCGCGTACACTCCAATATATATGATCCGGAGTACGTTGTAGTTGTTGATGAAACATTACTTGAAATAGTAGATGTTACAGCAGGTCTTAAAGAGGATGGAGCAATACTTATCAATACATCAAGAAGCAAAGATGAAATCATCCCACATTTAAGAGGCTACAAAGGAAAAGTTTATACAGTTGATGCAAAGAAAATTGCAATGGAAACATTAGGTAAAAACTTCCCTAACACACCAATGCTTGCTGCAATTGTAAAGGTTACAGGAGTAATTGATGATGAAACTTTCCTAAATGAAATGGAAGGCTCATTTAAGCATAAGTTTGCTAAAAAGCCTGAAGTAATTAAAGGAAATATGGAAGCTCTTAGAACAGCTTTAAGGGAGGTTAAATAATGGCAAAAACAGATATAACCAAATTAGGACAGGATGTAGCATGGCAGGATGTCACAAGAGGAAATACAATTGTTGGTGCAGGAACAACTAGAGAGTTTATTACAGGTGACTGGACAAGTGTTGCACCGGTTATTGATGAAGAAAAATGTAAACAGTGTCTTTTATGTGTGCCGGTTTGTCCGGACAGTTGTATTCCTGTAAAGGATTATAAAAGACAGGCTATAGATTTAGACCATTGCAAGGGATGTGGCATATGCGTAAAAGCATGCCCATTTAATGCAATAAAGATGGAGGTGAAATAGTATGCAAAAGAAAGTATTTTTATCAGGAAACGAAGCTGTCGCAACTGCTTTAAGACAGATAAATCCGGATGTATTCCCGGCATTTCCTATCACACCATCTACAGAGATACCACAGTATTTTTCAAATTATGTATCAAATGGATTAGTTGACACAGAGTTTATTACTGTAGAATCAGAACATAGTTCAATGAGTGCTGCAATGGGAGCTTCAGCAGCAGGCGCCAGAGCGCTTACTGCCACATCATCAGCAGGTCTTGCGTTTATGTGGGAAGTATTAGGTGTTACAGCATCAAGCAGGTTGCCTGTTGCATTGGCAGCTGTATGTAGAGCACTTACAGGACCACTTAACATAAACTGTGATCATTCAGACACAATGGGAGCAAGAGATTCAGGCTGGATTCAGTTGTATGCTGAAAACAATCAGGAGGCTTATGACAATATGGTTATGGCATTCAATATTGCTGAAAATGAAAACGTTATGCTTCCAATTATGATTTGCCAGGATGGATTTATTACCAGCCATGCTGTTATGAATATGGAACTTTTAGACGATATGACTGTAAAAGAATTTGTTGGAGAAAGAGAGCCTGTTGACTATCTTCTAAATCCTGACGAAAAATTTGCAGTTGGACCTTATGCAGTTTCTGATTACTACATGGAATCTAGAAAAGCACAGGCTCATGCCATGGAAAATGCAAAGCAGGTTATTTTAGATGTGGCAAAGGATTTTGAAAAAATTTCAGGACGTAAGTATGGTCTTATTGAAGAATACGCAATGGATGATGCTGAATATGCAATGGTTATTATCGGTTCAGCCGCAGGTACAGCAAAAGAAGCTATTGATGAAATGAGAGAAAATGGTGACAAAGTTGGACTTATTAAAATCAGATCATTTAGACCATTTCCGGGAGAAGAAATCGGTGATGCACTTAAAAAATGTAAAGCAGTTGCTGTAATGGATAGAAGTGAAGCATTCTCTACAAATGGAGGTCCTGTTGGGGCAGAGACAATGCAGGCAATGTACACAGCAGGATGTAGTGCAAAAGCAATCAATATTATGTATGGTATTGGTGGTAGGGATGTCACAATAGATGATATGAAGGGAGTTTATGAAACTCTTAAAGAAATAGCAAGAACAGGTGAAACCGGTCCTACATACAGATACATGGGACTTAGAGATAAGGAGGCAAAATAATGGGTTATAATTTTAAAGAAACAATGAATAAGCCTGAACGTTTTGCACCGGGCCATAGAATGTGTGCAGGATGTGGAGCAACTATTTGTGCAAGAAATGTACTTCGTGGACTTCATGAAGGAGATAAGGCTGTTATTGGATGTGCAACAGGATGTCTTAACGTTTCATCTTTCCAGTATCCATATGTAGCATGGGAAGACAGTTATATTCATAGTGCCTTTGAAAATACAAGCTCAATAATGAGTGGTGTTGAAGGTGCTTACAAGGCGATGAAGCGTAAAGGAAAAATCAAAGAAGATTACAAGTTCATTTGCTTTGGTGGTGATGGTGGTACATATGATATTGGTATCCAGTCATTATCAGGTGCAATGGAACGTGGAACAAATTATACATATGTATGTTATGACAACGGTGCTTATATGAACACAGGTACACAACGTTCATCAGCTACACCAATGTATGCTGATACAACTACAACTCCTGTAGGAAGTCAGTGTAATGGTAAAGAGCAGTACAGAAAAGATTTGGCTGCAATTTTAGCTGCTCACGATATTCCATATGCAGCACAGACTACATTTTTCAATGGATTTAAAGATCTTCATACAAAGGCAGAAAGAGCTATTTATACAGAGGGTCCTGCATTTTTAAATGTATGTGCTCCATGTCCAACAGGATGGAAATATCAAAAGGACGAAATAATGGAAATCTGCAAGTTGGCAGTAGAGACAAATTACTGGCCACTTTTCGAAGTAATAGATGGAAAGTGGATTCTTAACTATGAACCCAAAAAGAGACTTCCAATTGAGGATTTCTTAAAAACACAGGGTAGATTTAAACATTTATTTAAACCTGAAAATGAACATTTGATTGAAAAATATCAGAAGGAAGTTGACCGTAGATGGGAAGATCTGTTATTTAAGTGTAGCAGATAATCTTTCCTGATGAACCATTTAAACCAGGAGATTATATAATGGAGTTTACATACAACAGAAATACTGAAGATACCATTAAGGTAATGGAGTCTAAAGGACTTAAACATAATATAAAGATAGTAAAATCGAAGTCCACAAAGAAATCTAAAAAATACAATGTTACCAATGTACAGGTATCTTTAGGTGATGGAAAGAAAAGTAAAAACGAAGGACTTTTGCCAGTGATTTTTAAAGGCAAAATGAAAGATACAGAAAGTGGCAGTGAAATGACAGGAAAGTTTACTTTCGGATTTTATTTATATTCTATGGTAATAGTGGCAATTATTCTTATTGTTGCCAGATTTGGATTTTCATTATATAATATGCAGGAAGGAAATCTTATTTTGTGTGGTATTGTTACGGTACTATTACTGATAGTGATTGCAGTAGTGGTAGTAAAGTCAAAACCGGACAGACAGCACATTACAGATTTTCTAAATGATTTAAACAAAAAATAAATATCCTATGAAGTCTTTTGAGTCAATGGCGAAACTTAAGGTGGAGGAACTCTTAAAAATGATATTCTAAAGTGAGTTTCGGTATTGATGTGACATATGAATTTTTAAGAGTTACTATTTTTAGTAGCTCTTTTCTTTTTATATAAAAAAACATGATTGCAAAACCTAGTTTTTCAAGGAAGTCTTTAATAAAAAATATAGTCTTAGTGGTAACGTTCGGTTAAAGATTGCGTTTTAAAATAATACTGATAAACAGATACAAATTCATATATATAATTATAGTTGCTTATTTTGTAAGTGTAGATTTTTTTAAGCGTAAAAAATGTTAACCGGTTAATATAAAAGAGTTAAGTGTCAAAAAATGTGAAAACATAGGAAAAAAGACACTACAATCTTAATATAATAAAAAAGGAGTGAAAATATGGATTTTAAAAGTATTGGAAAATGGATTTCAGACACATTGGTCACAGTGGACGATTTTGTTTGGGGTCCTGTAATGTTGGTACTATTGGTTGGAACAGGCATATTTCTTACAATTAGATTAAAGTTTATGCCATGGCGCAATCTGGGTTATGCAATCAAAAGTACGTTAAGTAAAGAAGCAAGAACAACAAAACGTGGAACAGGCGATGTATCCCCTTTTTCAGCACTGACCACAGCTCTTGCAGCAACTATTGGAACAGGGAACATAGTTGGTGTGGCTACAGCCATGGTATCAGGTGGTCCGGGAGCTTTGGTGTGGATGTGGATTTCAGCCTGCTTTGGTTTGACATCAAAATTTAGTGAATGTATGTTAGCCATTAAATACCGTGAAGTAAATGAAAAAGGTGAAATGTCAGGTGGACCAATGTACACCATGAAAAAAGGTTTGAAGAATAAAAAGTTTGGAGCCTTTCTTGGAATGTTATTTGCAGTGTTTGCAGTAATAGCGTCCTTTGGTATTGGAAATATGACACAGGCAAATTCTATTTCAGAATCCTTAAAAAGCACATTTAACTTTGATGAAAAAATTGTAGGCATTGTGTTTACAGTTATAGCTCTTCTGATTATTGTAGGTGGTATTAAAACAATATCTAAGGTTTCTTCAATAGTTGTACCTGTAATGGCAATCTTTTATATTATTGCAGGACTTATTGTTATATTTGTTAATATTAAAAATGTACCATCAGGTTTAGTTGAAATTTTTAGAATGGCATTTAGTCCTGTTGCAGTATCAGGTGGTGTAGCCGGTACAATTACGGCCAGTGTGATGCAGGCAATGCGTTTTGGCGTGGCAAGAGGTGTGTTCTCAAATGAAGCAGGAATGGGATCAGCAGCCATTACAGCTGCAGCGGCTACTACAGATGACCCTGTACGTCAGGGATACATAAATATGACAGGAACATTTTGGGATACAATTGTTGTATGTACAATTACAGGACTTTGCATTGCATCATCTGGAGTTCTTGGCACAGTAGGTGCTGATGGAGAAGTAGTTCAGGGAGCAGCCCTTACTATTCTGGCTTTTAAATCAGCCCTTGGAGAAGTTGGTGCAATACTTGTTACAGTAGGAATTGCATTATTTGCGTTTTCGACTATTTTAGGATGGGAATATCATGGAGAAAAAGCATTTGAGTATATTTTTAAAACACACAAATATAATATGGTTTACAGAATTGTATTTTCTCTTGTAGTTTTTGTAGGAGCAACAACTACACTTCAGGTTGTGTGGAACTTCTCAGACATTGCAAATGCATTGATGGCAATACCAAACTTAATATGTATGTTGTTAATGAGTGGTGTTATCGCAAAAGAAGTGGAAAGATTCCAACCTATACTTGAAAAGGAAAAGATAGATAAAAAAGCCGGAAGAAAGCAGAACGGTAAAAATTAAAGTGACAGAAATAAAGTTACAAAAATCATAATAAAAAAATTAAAGATATTAAACAAAAAAGCCATACATTTTTAGAAGCTTCCTAATTGGAAAGTAGCATTTAAAATGTATGGCTTTTTACATATGTAAAATATTTATATATTAGTTTATTCTACAAAGACATTACATCTATTGATTATATCTGAAATATACCAAGGGCATCAAGCACTGATGTGATTAAAATAATTACAAGGCAAATTGGAGAAATCCATTTTATCATTACCACAAATAAATTACGTGATCTGAATTTTTCACCATTTCTTGTAACTTCATCAATGATAACCTTAGGTTTTACAATAAATCCAACCAAAATACATGTAAGCAATGCACATATAGGCATCAAAATACTGTTACTTACAAAATCCATAATATCAAGTATGGTCATTCCACCTGCACTAATAAAACCAAGGACACCAAATCCGAGACATGGAAGTACACCAATTGCAGTAGAACAAATAAAGACAATCAAACATGCTTTATGTCTTGACCAACCCAATTTGTCACAGAATATTGAAACAATGGTTTCCATTAAAGATATGGCGGATGTAAGTGCAGCGAATAAAACCAAAATAAAGAATACAGCTGCAATAACCTGACCAAAAGGCATGCTGTCAAATACTTTTGGTAATGTGACGAACATAAGTGATGGTCCTTTCCCAAGGGCTGCTTTGTCACCACCTGAAAATGCAAATACAGCAGGGATGATCATTAATCCGGCAAAAAATGCAATGGCAGTGTCAAAAAATTCTATTTGTCTTACTGAACTTTCAAGATTGTTTTCTTTTTTCATATATGAACCATAGGTAATCATAATACCCATTGCAAGTGACATTGAATAGAATAACTGTCCCATGGCAGAAACAACTGTTTTAAATGAAAAATCCTCAAGACGTGGCTTTAAATAATATGAAAGACCGTCCATAGCTCCATCAATTGTAAGACCGTAGACTGCAATAAAAATTGTAAGAACAACTAATACAGGCATCATAAATTTACTTACCTTTTCGATACCCTTTTCTACACCAAACCATACAACAACTGCTGTAAAGACTATGAATATTAAAAAGTAAATAAGTGGTTCGGTTGTACCTGATACAAAGCCTGTGAAGTATGAATCGCCAGCAGCATCCACACCATTGTGAGTGGCAAAAGTAACAAGATATTTGATAACCCATCCACCAATTACTGAATAATATGGGAATATTATAATAGGAATAATGGCTGCCAAATATCCAACACAACTAAATCTTTTGTCGAGTTTTTTAAATGCCTGAATGGCACTAAGACCGGTTTTTCTACCGATTGATATTTCTGCAATCATCAGCGAAAAACCAAAAGTTACGGCCAAAATTAAGTATACTAATAAAAATGTACCACCGCCGTATTTTGCTGCAAGATAAGGGAAACGCCAAATGTTTCCAAGTCCAACAGCTGAACCGGCTGCTGCAAGTACGAAGCCGATTTTGTTAGAAAACTTTCCACGTTTTTCCATAATAAACCTCCAAATTTTATTTTACTAATCCCTTTTTAAGAATGTTAAGATTATACATTAAAAAAAAATTATATACAATAGGAAATAATCGGTTTACTATAATTAATAAATAATGTATATTATATTTCTGGATTGAAAAGTATAGAATTGATTGCTGTGACAAAAGGGCTGACTCAATTATCTGTGCATGCATAGGCTATGGAAAATCTTCCTGTACAATCATCTGTGCACGTATAGTCTATGAGAAATGTCCTTGGGATATACATCAATATGAACATAAAAATGAAAGAGGTTATATATGGTAGAAGTAAAAGAATTGTTTAAAAACACAGAAGAGTATATTAATAAAGAAGTAACAGTTGGTGGCTGGGTTAGAAGTATTAGAGATTCAAAAACTTTTGGATTTATTGTTTTAAATGATGGAACATTTTTTCAGCCGGTTCAGGTTGTGTACAATGATAAAATGGACAATTTTCAGGAAGTATCAAAGGTAAATATTGGAGCAGCTTTGATTGTAAAAGGCACTTTAGTTGAAACGCCAAATGCAAAACAGCCTTTCGAAATTCAGGCAGAAGAGGTTTTCGTTGAAGGAGAAAGCACATCAGATTACCCATTGCAGAAGAAAAGACATACCTTTGAATATCTTAGAACAATTTCACATTTAAGACCTAGAACAAATACTTTCCAGGCAGTGTTTAGAGTACGTTCTTTATGTGCTTATGCAATTCATAAGTTTTTCCAGGAGCAGGGGTTTGTGTATGTTCATACTCCACTGATTACAGGAAGTGACTGTGAAGGTGCCGGAGAAATGTTTCAGGTTACAACAATGGACTTAAACAATGTTCCAAAAACAGAACAGGGAGATGTGGATTTCACAGAAGACTTTTTTGGAAAGCCAACAAATCTTACAGTTTCTGGTCAGTTAAATGGAGAAACCTATGCCATGGCATTTAAGAAAATATATACATTTGGTCCAACATTTAGAGCTGAAAATTCAAATACAACAAGACACGCAGCAGAATTTTGGATGATTGAACCAGAAATTGCTTTTGCAGATTTAGCAGATGACATGGAACTGGCAGAGGCAATGATAAAGTACATTATTAAATATGTACTGGAAAATGCACCGGAAGAAATGAATTTCTTTAACTCATTTGTGGACAAGGGGTTACTTGACAGATTAAATCATGTTATGAATTCTGATTTTGGTCGCGTGACTTACACAGAAGCAATTAAAATTTTAGAAGAACATAATAATCAGTTTGAATATAAAGTAAGTTGGGGAACAGACCTGCAGACAGAACACGAAAGATATTTGACAGAAGAAGTATTTAAACGTCCTGTTTTTGTAACTGACTATCCAAAGGAAATTAAAGCTTTCTATATGAAGTTAAACGAAGATGGAAAAACAGTGGCAGCAATGGACTGCTTAGTTCCAGGCATTGGCGAGATTATTGGTGGAAGCCAAAGAGAAGAAGACTTGGCGGTTCTTAAAAACAGAATGAGCGAACTGGGACTTAATGAAGAAGATTACGGATTCTATTTAGATTTAAGAAAATACGGAACAGCAAGACATGCAGGATTTGGACTTGGATTTGAGAGAATGATTATGTACCTTACAGGTATGTCAAATATAAGGGATGTGATTCCATTTCCACGTACAGTTAACAATTGTGAACTATAACAATTTAATGAAAAATAATTAAATGCTAAGAGTAAAGTTTTAGTTAATTGAAAAAAGAAAAAAAACAATGTATTTATAAATTTTAGAAAATTTTATTGTATATTATTATTGATATAATCAAATATAAAGTAGTTTGTTGTAAAAAATACATTGTTGTATTTGTTTCTTACATATTTTCTTGTACTTTACTTAAATAATTACTATTTTACAAAACTAATTTAATTTTGATTTTTAAATACATGCAAGAATTTGAGATATAATCTTTTTTATTCTTGTAAAATTGCACTTAATTATGCTTAGGAAACTTAAAAGAGTATTAATTTGTACATTATAATGATAAATTATTCTATAAATTCTTGTAAAGTTGCACTTAATTATGCTTAGGAAACTTAAAAGAATATTGATTTGTACATTATAATGATAAATTATTCTATAAATTCTTGTAAAATTGCACTTAATATACTTAGTAAACTTAAAGGAATATTGATTTGTACATTATAATAATAAATTATTCTATTTTTTCTTGTAAGTTTCCGAAATGATTCATTATTAAATAAGCAGATATTGTTGAAATGATACTAGTCCAATTTTATACAGGGAATGATAACATTAAAAAGAGTTCTTTAATATTTTAAAAGCAGTAATAAATTATTCTATCATACGAAATAAAGGGGTTGACAAGTTCAACCCCTTTTTCTATAATGGAAAAGCATGCGCAAAAGGGTGTATTGTGCCATTTTGCCTTGCAGTGTAACGATTTAACACATAATTCTAGTAACAGGAGGTGAAACAGGAATGCCTACATTTAACCAGTTAGTAAGAAAAGGACGTAAGTCAGCGGTTAAGAAGTCAACAGCACCAGCTTTGTTAAAGACATACAACTCTTTAAACAAAAAGATGAACGACACAGCTTCTCCACAGAAGCGTGGTGTATGTACAGCTGTTAAGACTGCTACACCTAAGAAGCCTAACTCAGCTCTTAGAAAAATCGCCAGAGTTCGTTTATCTAATGGTATCGAAGTAACAAGTTATATCCCAGGTGAAGGTCACAACCTTCAGGAACATAGCGTTGTTCTTATCCGTGGTGGTAGAGTAAAAGATTTACCAGGTACAAGATATCATATCATTAGAGGTACATTAGATACTGCAGGTGTTGCAAATAGACGCCAGGCACGTTCTAAGTACGGCGCTAAGAGACCTAAAAAATAGGCTCAATAAGTAGGATGACTACAGAGATAGTCAGTCACAGGTTGAATGATTTGTAACGGTTATTAGAGTTATGTATATATACAGTCTAAAGCCGTGAGCAAGGACACAACTTTTGTGAGTACCGAAGATTTAATTGAAAATTGATTAAGGAGGGAAGTAACGTGCCACGTAAAGGACATACTCAGAAGAGAGAAATTTTAGCAGATCCTATGTATGGTAGCATCGTAGTTACAAAACTTATCAACAACGTTATGTTAGACGGTAAGAAAGGTGTAGCTCAGAAAATCGTTTACGGAGCTTTCGATAAGATTGCTGAAGAAACAGGAAAAGATGCTATTGAAGTATTCGAAGAAGCTATGAATAATGTTATGCCGGCTTTAGAAGTTAAGGCTAGACGTATTGGTGGTGCTACTTATCAGGTACCTATTGAGGTTAGACCTGAAAGAAGACAGGCTTTAGGACTTCGTTGGATTACATTGTACTCACGCCAGAGAAGCGAGAAGACAATGGTAGAAAGATTAGCAAATGAAATCATGGACGCCGCTAACAACACTGGTTCATCAGTTAAGAAGCGTGAAGACATGCATAAGATGGCAGAAGCTAACAAGGCTTTCGCACATTATAGATTCTAGTTATCTACAAGAATCGCAATCTCAAAAAACAATATGTATTGTGCTCGCACAAATACATAATTGTTTTGCAGAGATTATGAGTCGCCAGACTCTAGCGAGATGTAGCGAAGCGGAATCGAGCTAGCGATTCTTAAATGGCAAACTTGAGATACTTAAAAAAATTATTTAGGTGATTTACAGGTAGGAAAAGTTTATTTAAGAAATCGGGCGACAATAATAAAATTGATTAATATACAGAAATGTATGACATACTAAAAGCGTAAGCTTTAGATTAAAAAGAGGAGGAAAAAATCTTGGCTGGAAGAGAATATCCATTAGAGAGAACAAGAAACATTGGTATTATGGCTCATATCGATGCTGGTAAAACAACATTAACAGAGCGTATCTTATATTATACTGGTGTTAACTATAAGATTGGTGATACTCATGATGGTAATGCTACTATGGACTGGATGGAGCAGGAAAAAGAAAGAGGTATCACAATCACTTCAGCTGCTACAACATGCCATTGGACATTAGAAGACCATCATAAACCAAAGGCTGGAGCAAAAGAACATCGTATCAACATCATTGATACACCGGGACACGTTGACTTCACAGTAGAAGTAGAACGTTCACTTCGTGTATTAGACGGTGCTGTAGGTGTATTCGATGCTAAAGCAGGTGTAGAACCTCAGTCAGAAAACGTATGGCGTCAGGCTGACACATACAATGTACCACGTATGGCATTCATCAACAAGATGGATAAAATGGGTGCAGATTTCTTTTATTCAGTTCAGACAATCATTGATCGTTTGGGCAAAAATGCAATCCCAGTTCAGATTCCTATTGGAAAAGAAGACGATTTCATTGGATTAATCGACTTATTTGAAATGGATGCATACTACTACAAAGATGATAAGGGTGAAGATATCGAAATCACAACAATCCCTGATGATTTAAAGGATCTTGCTAATGAATGGCATGACAACTTAATCGAAAAGATTTGTGAATTAGATGATGACCTTATGATGCAGTATTTAGAGGGTGAAGAACCTTCAGTAGACGATCTTAAGAAAGTTTTAAGAAGAGCTACAATCGCTTGTGAAGCAGTTCCTGTATACTGTGGTTCAGCTTACAAGAACAAAGGTGTTCAGAAGATGTTAGATGGTGTAATTGAATTTATGCCAGCTCCAACAGACATTCCTGACATCACAGGTACTGACGAAGATGGTAATGAAGTAACACGTAGATCATCAGATGATGAACCATTTGCTGCATTAGCATTCAAGATTATGTCAGACCCATTCGTAGGAAAATTAGCATTCTTCAGAGTTTACTCTGGTACATTGAACTCAGGTTCATACGTATTAAATGCTACAAAGAATAAAAAAGAGCGTGTTGGACGTATCTTACAGATGCATGCTAACACAAGATCAGAACTTGATAAAGTTTACTCAGGTGATATCGCAGCTGCTGTAGGTTTCAAACTTACAACAACAGGTGATACAATCTGTGATGAACAGCATCCGGTTATCTTAGAATCAATGGAATTCCCAGAACCTGTTATTGAGCTTGCTATCGAGCCTAAGACAAAGAATGATCAGGGTAAGATGGGTGAAGCTTTAGCAAAACTTGCTGAAGAAGATCCTACATTTAGAGCTCATACAGATCAGGAAACTGGTCAGACAATCATCGCAGGTATGGGTGAACTTCATTTGGAAGTTATCGTAGACAGACTTCTTCGTGAATACAAAGTTGAAGCAAATGTTGGTGCACCACAGGTTGCATACAAAGAAACATTTACTAAGGCTGTAGACGTTGATAGCAAATATGCTAAGCAGTCTGGTGGTCGTGGACAGTACGGACACTGTAAAGTTAAATTTGAGCCAATGGATCCAAACGGTGAAGAAACATTCAAGTTTGAATCAACTGTAGTTGGTGGTAACATTCCTAAGGAATATATTCCAGCTGTAGGCGCAGGTATTGAAGAAGCTGCACAGACAGGTATTGTTGCAGGATTCCCAGTACTTGGTGTACATGCAACAGTTTACGATGGATCATATCATGAAGTCGATTCATCAGAAATGGCATTCCACATTGCCGGTTCTATGGCATTTAAGGATGCTATGAACAAGGGTGAAGCAGTATTACTTGAGCCTATTATGAAGGTTGAAGTAACAATGCCTGAAGAATACATGGGTGATGTTATTGGTGACATTAACTCACGTCGTGGTAGAATCGAAAGCATGGATGACCTTGGTGGAGGAAAGATCGTAAGAGCATTCGTTCCACTTTCAGAAATGTTTGGTTACTCAACAGACCTTCGTTCAAAGACACAGGGTCGTGGTAACTACTCAATGTTCTTTGAGAAATATGAACAGGCTCCAAAGTCAGTTCAGGACAAGATTGTTTCATCAAAGGCTAACTAGTAAAAACAAAATAAGGGTTGAAAATATTCCCATTATAAAATATAATGGGGATAGCCTTTTGAATTAGACCAAATAGGTCAGTTATTAAAATTAATATTTAATCAAATTAGGAGGATTACAAAAATGGCAAAAGCTAAGTTTGAAAGAACAAAACCACATTGTAATATTGGTACAATCGGACATGTCGATCATGGTAAAACTACTTTAACAGCAGCTATTACTAAGGTATTATCTGAAAGAGTAGCTGGAAATGATGCTGTAGATTTCGCTAACATCGATAAGGCTCCAGAAGAAAGAGAAAGAGGTATCACTATCTCAACAGCTCACGTAGAATATGAAACAGAAAAAAGACATTACGCTCACGTTGACTGCCCAGGCCATGCTGACTATGTAAAGAACATGATCACTGGTGCTGCTCAGATGGACGGTGCTATCCTTGTTGTAGCTGCTACTGACGGTGTTATGGCTCAGACAAAGGAACATATCTTACTTTCACGTCAGGTAGGTGTTCCAAAAATCGTTGTATTCATGAACAAATGTGATATGGTAGACGATGAAGAATTATTAGAATTAGTAGAAATGGACGTTACAGAAATTCTTGACGAATATGGTTTCGAAGATTCACCAATCATTAAGGGTTCAGCTCTTAAGGCTCTTGAAGATCCATCATCAGAATGGGGAGACAAGATCATGGAATTAATGGATGCAGTAGATGAATACTTCCCAGATCCAGAAAGAGATACAGATAAGCCTTTCTTAATGCCAGTAGAAGACGTATTCACAATCACAGGTCGTGGTACAGTTGCTACAGGTAGAGTAGAAAGAGGAACACTTCACTTAAACGATGAAGTTGAAATCATCGGTGTTAAGGAAGAAACACAGAAGACAGTTATCACAGGTATCGAAATGTTCAGAAAGCTTCTTGATGAAGCTCAGGCTGGTGATAACATTGGTGCTCTTTTAAGAGGTATCAACAGAGACCAGATCGAAAGAGGTCAGGTTCTTGCTAAGCCAGGTACAGTAACATGCCATAAGAAGTTTACTGCTCAGGTTTACGTTTTAACAAAGGATGAAGGTGGACGTCATACTCCTTTCTTCAACAACTACAGACCACAGTTCTACTTCAGAACAACTGACGTAACTGGTGTTTGTAACTTACCAGAAGGTACAGAAATGTGCATGCCTGGTGACAACGTAGAAATCACAGTTGAACTTATTCACCCAATCGCTATGGAACAGGGTCTTGGATTCGCTATCCGTGAAGGTGGTAGAACAGTAGGTTCAGGTAAGGTAGCTACAATTATTGAATAATTTTCGTGACACTACGAGAACAATAAATAAGTAAAATAAGTCCGTTTGAATGCTTGCATTCAGACGGACTTTCTTTTGCTTATTTATGGGACGACAGTCCCGACCGAGATGAAGCGTGAGCGTAATCGAGGTGTTCTCGTGAATAGAGCGCAAGGTCACTATAAATAAAGAAAACCACGGTCGTGTTTACACGAAACCGTGGTTTTCCTTTGTTTATAGGGCTCGCAGGCATTCTATGAATGACGCGAGCTTATTGATTACGGAGTAATCAATAAGATATGCTTGCGTAACATATAAAGGCTTATCTAGGAGTTTTCCTAAGTCCTTTTTCTTTTAGTGGTACTAAAATGGTACTACTTTGTTTAACTTTTCTGGCTCTCTGTCAAGCATGGGGGTAATCCCTTATATATATCGTGTGTGATTTGTAATCACACACGATTTTTAAAGCAAAGCCGATTTATGGCGTTCTAAATAATTGGATTTCCAAGTATTAAAATTGTCCTTATCAGTAAAATAATACTTTTTGCATCAAGTATATATAACAGAAAGAAAATAGCACCTTGGCTTTTGATTTCTTTATGTCTGATAGGTATTTTTATGGTGATAATGGCAATTGTTATGATACTATGTATAGGATTTTTTATAATATAGCAAAATTCTCGTTTGGTGAGAGAATTGAGTGTGTATTTTTTATTTAACACTGATTTAAAAGACAAAAGAAGCAGATTAAAAAATAGAGAAGTATCAATTTGAGTTTTATTTATGATATAATAATGCTTTACAAAATGCAAAGGAGGAAACATATATGCAAATTAGTGTAGCAATTTGTGATGATCAACAGGACTCATTGGCTATGATTCATAAAGAACTGGTAGATGCTGCAAACAATTTGGATATTGACGTAGAGACATATCCGTATACAGATGGAGAAAGAATTGTTGAGCTAATTTGCGATGAAAAAGAGAACTTTGACATTTTATTTTTAGACATAGATATGCCCAATATTTCAGGTCTTGAGGTGGCAGAGAAGATAAGAAAATCCAAGTCAGAAGTTATACTTATTTTTATTTCTGCACACGAACAATATGTTTTTGAGTCCATAAAATATCGTCCTTACAGATATATTAGAAAAAATAAAATGAAGCAGGAAATACTGCCGGCACTTAAGTCTGCATATAACTTTATTATGAACCAAATAAGAAAAAGCATAATTGTTAAAACCGATGATGGGGAAGTAAAGTTAAAACATACGGATATTATGTATTTCGAAATAGATGCGCGAAAATTGAAAATTTATACAGCTAATGGAAGAGAATACATTTCACGCAAAACAGTAAAAGAATTTAACAATGAGCTGTGCGATGAAGATTTTGTTCAGATACACAGTGGTTGCGTGGTAAATACAAAATATATTAAAGAATATTCAGGTTATGACATAACACTGGATAATGGAAAGCGTCTGATTGTTAGTAGAAGAAGGATAAAAGATGTAAAAATAAAAGTATTAAAATATTGGAGAGACAGAGTATGAGTATATTGTTTTGGGTATTTGAGTATTGGGCAACTTTTGCAGAAGCATACATAGGTAGCATATTTTGCGGAATATTTTTACGTGACAACAAAGTAAAGAAAAGTACAAGGATTATATGTTCACTAATTATTGCGGTTTTAATGATTTTGGTAAACAGGGTAAGTCTGTTTTCATATTATACAACTGCACTATCCATTGGTATTATGTGTATGTTACAGTATATCGTTTATAAAAAACAGATTATTTTTCTAACAGGACTTACATTTATATATATGGTCATTCTTTCGGTAGCGGATTTTATTATTGCACAGGTTGTTGCAATTGCGTTTAATACAACATCAGAATTCCTATTAAACGAGCAGAGTATTCAAAGAGTATGTTGCCTGTTTTTGTCAAAAATCATGCTGGCTACAATGGTGTACATGATATACAAAATCAACAAAAACAAGATTGAAATATTAAAGAAATATATCGTACTAATTTGTCTGATTGCTTTCGTTTTGCTGTCGGCAAATTATTATGTAATAGGAATGAATGCAATATATAATAATGAAAAATTCAGAGCTTTTGCCATTATCTTTTTTGTGGGCTCATTTATTCTTATGATTGCGGTTTTTCAGTTAATTGTAAAAATGACGGAGAATTATAAGCAAAGTCAGGATATGGCACTTTTAGAATTGCAGAACAAAATGATTATGAAAGCAAGTCGGGATACTGAACATGCATTTAATATGTGGCGTAGTAGTATTCATGATTATAAGCATAAGATAATAGCCTTGAAACAATGGGCAGATGTGGGTAATGTTGAAAAGATAAAATCATTTATTGAAAAAGAAAATGAAATGATGGAGCAAAAGTTGTTTTATATTAAGACAGGTAATGGAATTGTAGATGCTATTGTGAATACGAAACAAAATTTGGCTGAAGAAAAAGGAATAGTATTTCTGGTTAACGCCATTGTTCCGCAGAATTGCAAAATAGAAGATACAGATTTGGCATGTATACTGGGAAATTTAATTGATAATGCAATAGAAGCCAGTGCAACTCAGGAAGAAAAACGCATAGAAGTGATCATTAAGGAAATGAAGAACCTGTTGATTATTAAGGTAATAAATACTTTTCAGGGTGATTTGCCATTTAATATGAGTACAACAAAGAGCAATAGTATATTTCATGGTATTGGAATTAAAAATATTCAGGGAATTGTGGAAAAATACAATGGAAGTTATGAAATAGATAAAAAAGACGGCGATGTTATAGTTACAGTAATGTTACTAAATAAATAAAAATTAAAACTTTTGATTTAGGGAAAACTAACTTTTATCAATTGTTAAAGGTTTACATAATTAAACTGCAAGATTATTTTTGGATAATTTTGCAGTATTTTTTTACTTAAAAATACCATTTACGCAATATTTCCTACCAATTAAACACATTTTTACTTTAATATGACAAATTGTGCTAATGTCTAACTAAGCAATACAGAGATTCAGTATTGTTACGTAAAATGCTATATAGACAAAATCAAGAAATTATGAAAGGAGATGAGATATACATGAGTAAAAGAAAAAATTTAGTTGCAAGTGTATTAAAGACTGTAGCTAATGTTTCTGTTGAATCAGCATCATTTTTAGGATTTTATGAACCTAAGATGCCTGAACAGTTAAGAAAACAGAACAAAACAACAAATAAGAATGTTTAATCGTTTATCAGAAAATATTGCATTTCTCTTGATAAAAAATAAAATACTCGATATAGAAAACAGGGATATATACATATATTCTTTGGAAGTGATTTCACTTAATTTAAGTATAGTGATGATATGTTTTCTGATGAGTATATTTACTAACAGTTTGATTCATTTTGCGGCTTATGTATTGTTTTTCATTCCTTTAAGGATTTTGGTTGGTGGATATCATTGCAATCACAGTGAGACATGTTTAATGTTATCAGTAAGCGTTTATGTGGCAACAATATTTATGGTAAAGTATAAAAGTGAAGTTTGCACAGAAACCATTTCAGTTGTGATAGCATTGATTTCGTGTATTGTTATATTGATATGGTCCCCATTAATTAACAAAAATCATCCGCTTGATAATTATAGAATCAGCAGAAATAAGAAAATTATATATGGAATTATTATTATTGATTTTGTCTTATTTATAATTTTTTCAAAGTATAATTTATCTTTGGCATCAAGTGAAGCAGTGTTTGTAATATTAGTGGCATTGACATTAATATTGGGGATGGTGAAGGATAAAAAAATGTTATGTAGGGTAGATTCACAGGTTTATAAAAATGAGCAATGAAACAACTTGGGAGAAAGTATTAAAATTCTATTAGTTTTAAGTGTAACAAAACAATGGATAAAGGGATTGATGAGTATCAACTGTAAGAGATTGCAGATTAAAATTCTAAAAATATGATAATAATTAGTAGAAGTAGTGCATGGCGATAAGCTGTGCACTATTTTGAAATAACATGCACAAAGAAAAATTGGGTGCTGTGTTTGGCATCGAACAATAATAAAATATTTGAAGGAGAAAGAAATATCTACGTCAGAAAAAATAAAATGTATTATAATGGCAATAATAATGATTGTAGCACTAGTTATAAGCTATGTTAGACAAACTAGAAAAATGCAATCATATGATTTAAAAGAACTATATAAGTGTAAAGATATGGGAGAAGGACTTTTGAATTTTTTTGGGAGTTTATATATTCCAGTAGTCTTCTTTTTACTATCATATGTGTGTGAAGAATATAAGCTTTTTATATATTGAACTGTTATAGTGTCAGTAAATACGGGAATGATGATAGAGTGGAGAATTCATAAAACGTTACAAAGTAGTTTGACAGATGTTGAAACTGGAAAAGTAAGAAGTGAACATATTGAAAAATTATATAAAAGGCAACTCTTTTTGGGTTGCCTTTTTCTTCGCTTATTTTTAAATCGCACTTAAAAATTAAAAGTAAATATGATAAAATCATAAACGTGATTAATAAAATAAAAAATTTCTTTAAGATTGGTCACATTTAGCTAAAAATAAACCTAAGGATACAGATATGAAATTTAATAAGGAACAATTAAAATTTGATATTAAAAAAAATCTTCCGCCATTAGTCATGGCTGCACTGCCACTGCTGATAGTAGATTTGGTGTGGGGGAAAATCTGCCCGGTTCGCACTATGATTGGAATACCTTGTCCCGGATGCGGACTGACAAGAGCTTTTAAACTGGCAATGACAGGGCATTTTTATCAGGCTACGGTTATAAATCCATTATGGATTGCTATAATAGTATTGGTTATACTGTATTTAAGTATAAGGTATTTAATCACAGACGAAAAAAAGTCAAAAAAACTACTATATGGTCTGAAAGTGTGTGCTATAATTATGGGCTTATTGTGCATCGTTTATTATATTTACAGAATGATTTGTTGGTTTCCAGACAGGGAACCGATGGTCTATGATAGTAAAAATGCAATAAACTATATACGAGTATTAATAGATAAATTTTAGGAGAAAACAAATGAATAATTATGAGGAACCATTGTCAATTGGGCAGTGGATGTTAACACTGCTGATTATGGCAATCCCATGCGTAAGTTTTATTATGCTATTTGTGTGGGGATTCGGATCAGGAAATCAATCAAGGGCAAATTTTTGTAAAGCCTGCCTTATATGGTGGCTTATAATGATTGGTATGGTAGTGTTTATAGGAATAATAGCTATACCAATGAGTTTTGCCTTGTTTAATTATTAAAAAAAATGGCCTTATCTTTAAGGATACATACTACATTTTCACATTTCGTGAAATGGATGTACCATAAAGATAAGGCTGAAACTTTTCCCACTGTTGCCCAGTTAGTTATTCAAAAGCATCTTTTTTCAAAGTTAAATTCCCACAGTGATTTTCAAACTCCATTACCAACTCTTTATTTTCTAGAATTTATTTTAAGATTTATTTCATTTTTATTTTTGTCAATATCTACGTTGGCATCAATACTTTCCTTTTCAACAGTATCATTGTTGAACTGAACCTGTACCGTTTCATCTTCATCTTCATAAATATATTTTCCCTTTTCAGTTTCCTTTAATTCTGTTTTGTCGCCGTTATCGTCAGTTAACAGTACCTCAATGTGTTTTGCAATACCTGAACCGGTAGCTGCATATGACACAACATTGGATGTGGCTAACAAAGCAAGGGCAATAACTACTACAGCAGCGTAACGTATCTTAAACTTTTTAATTTTCTTATTATTTCTTTCCATATTTCTTACCTTTCTTAAGCAGTCATCAGAAATATTAATTTCGTCAAACATTTTTTTATAATTATTCATCTAACAAATCTCCTTTCACTTTACTTTTTATTTTTGCTCTGGCACGCATCAGTCTGGTTTGAATAGTAGTTTCTTTTATATGTAAAATTTCGGCAATTTCTTTGATGGAATAACCTTCATAATAATATAAATGAACAACAATTCTGTATTTGGAATCCAAACCCATTACAGCGTCATAAAGTATCGACTTATCATCGTCTTCAAAAGAAAATTCGGTATCTGACAGGGATTCGTCCCAGGATACAATTCTTTTACGCCAAAATGATGTACACATATTTTTAGATTCATTGATGGCTACACGTATAAGCCACCTTTTAATATGCTCCTTATCAGAAAAAGAACCTTTGTGTTGTAGTAACTTTAAAAAAGTATTTTGAACAACATCTTCTGCATCGTATTTATTTTTGCAGAAGTTATAGGCTATTTTGAATACCATATTGGCATGTTCCGTTACCAGTTGATTGTAAAGTTGTGAGTCCACAGGATTTCCTCCTTAATGCTTTGAAAGATCTTTCTAATAATACAACAACTCAAATGAAAAAAATATCACAAAATAAAGGCCTATATTTTTTTAGGTTATATTTTTAATCAAAAATCCGGATTGTTCACTATTTTTATAATGATATTAATAGTCGAAAAATTATAAAAGAAAAGCATAATTCTTAACCCGTTTCTTTAAAAAAGTGTTATAATGACACTAACAAAGGAACGGGTTATTTATATACAAAAAATTCATATTAATTATACGTAAAGGGGTGATTTTATGATTCTTACATTTTTAGGAGCAGATCATGAGGTAACAGGAAGCTGTCATTATTTGCAGGCTGGAAACAAAAAGGCAATAGTAGATTGTGGCATGGAGCAGGGAAAAGATATTTACGAAAATCAGGAGTTACCGGTAGCAGCAGGAGATATTGATTATATCTTTTTGACACATGCTCATATTGATCATTCGGGACTGATTCCACTAATGGTAAAAAAAGGATTTAGAGGTCAGGTGTTTGCCACAAAAGCAACATGCCAGTTGTGTAACATTATGCTTCGTGACAGCGCACATATTCAGGAGTTTGAGGCTGAATGGAAAAACAGAAAAGCAAAAAGAGCAGGACAGTTGCCATATGAGCCTATTTATTCCATGGAAGATGCTGTGGCAGCCTGTGAACTTTTGGTGCCGGTAGATTATGACAAGACAGTGAGTGTATGTGATGAGTTCCAGATAAAATTTGTAGATGCAGGACATCTTCTTGGCTCAGCCAGCATTGAAGTTAAAGTTACAGAAGGCAATATATCAAAAACAATTATTTTCTCAGGAGATATTGGAAACATAAACAAGCCAATTATAAAAGATCCAAAGGTTATGGACGGCGCAGATTATGTCCTTATTGAATCCACATATGGGGACAGATTTCATGGAGAGCGTCCTGACTATGTAAATAAGATTGCAACAGTATTAAATGACACTTTTTCAAAAGGTGGAAATGTTGTTATTCCTTCATTTGCAGTAGGAAGAACTCAGGAGATGCTATATTTTCTGCGTATTATTAAAAAAGAAAAGATGGTAAAGAACTATCCAAACTTCGAAGTGTATGTAGATAGTCCTTTGGCAATTGAAGCAACCAATATTTTCAATAAAAATGTAACAGAATGTTTTGATGATGAAACAAAGGAACTAATTAACAAAGGCATAAATCCATTACAGTTTGAAGGATTAAAATTGTCAGTGTCAAGCAATGAATCTATAGCAATCAACCAAAATAAGGTGCCAAAAGTTATTCTTTCAGCATCCGGTATGTGTGAAGCAGGAAGAATCAGACACCATTTAAAACATAATTTATGGAAGCCAAATTCAACCATTTTGTTTGTTGGCTATCAGGCAGTTGGAACTCTTGGAAGGTCTATTATTGATGGGGCAACAACTGTTAAATTGTTTGGTGAGGAGATTGCAGTTAAGGCAAAGATTGAAACATTAAAAGGTATTAGTGGTCACGGTGACCAAAAGCAGTTGATTAGCTGGCTTGAAGCAATGAAGAAAAGACCTGAAAAAGTTTTTGTGGTACATGGCGAAGATCAGGTATGTGATTACTTTGCTGATTTGCTTAACAAAGAGCATGGATATGATGCGTACGCACCTTATAGTGGTACACAGTTTGATTTGGCTACAGGGCAGATTATAAAAGAAGGAGTGCCTATACCAATCAATCATAAAGCAGTAAAACATGGTAAGACAGCATCTGTTTATGATAGCCTTGTTGCAGCAGGACAGCGCCTGATGGCAGTCATTAAGAGAAATGAAGGTGGGGCAAATAAAGACCTTGCCAAGTTTACAAATCAGATAAAGTCTCTCTGTGACAAATGGGACAGATAAAAAATTCCTTTATGAAAAAGGAAGATATAGAGAAATTTTCTTGGTGGAGAATGGAACAAACATATCCAATAAATAAAGTTTGGGAGGAAAAGTATTGAAACACAAAAAGATAATAAAACGAATCATAATAATAGCACTAGTTGTAGCATTGCTATGGATATTCTTTGATTATGAAAATAATCATTTGCAGTTAAGTTCATATACTTTTAAAACAGATAAAGTTTCAAAAGAATTTGCAATTGTGCAAATATCAGATTTTCATAACAAAGTGATGGATAATAAAAAGATTACAACTATTGTAAAAAATCAAAAACCAGACATTATAGCTTTAACCGGAGACTTGGTTGATGCCAATCGTACCAACATAAATGTTGCAATAAACATGACAAAGGAGTTGGTAAATATTGCTCCTGTCTACTACATTACAGGAAATCATGAAAGAGCTATAAAAGAAGAGAAGTATCAACAGCTTGAACAGGGATTAGAAAATATTGGAGTCAAGGTTTTGGTTAATAACGTTGTCAATCTTGATAATAACATTTGTATTATTGGATTAGATGATAAAAACATTCAATCAAAAGATGATACTCTAAATCAGTTAACAAAAGACTTGTCAGATGATAAGTTTAAAATACTGTTGGCTCATGAACCACAGGAAATCGACTGGTATGCACAAAGTGGAGTTGATTTGGTACTGAGTGGTCATGCCCATGGAGGGCAGATTAGAATTCCATTTACTAACATTGGTCTGGTGGCACCAAGTCAGGGATTGTTTCCTAAATATACAGCAGGAAAGTATGAAAGTGGTGATACTACAATGTTTGTAAGCAGAGGTATTGGAAACAGTATATTACCATTAAGGGTGTTTAATTGCCCAGAAATAGTAAAGGTTACTATAAAAAATAATAAAACAAATTGATGAAAGGAGATTATTATGGGATTCTTAGAAGGAAAGACAGCAATTATTACCGGAGGTGGAAGAGCAGTTTTAAGTGATGGTAGTTGTGGCTCTATAGGATATGGTATAGCAACTGCGTATGCAAAAGAAGGCGCAAATCTGGTATTAACAGGTAGAAATGTTAAAAAATTGGAAGATGGTAAAAAAGAACTGGAAGAGAAATATGGTATAAAAGTATTGGCAGTTCAGGCTGATATTAATGCAGGTGCAGACAATGAAGCTGTGGTAAGAAAGGTTGTAAAGGAAACTATAGACGAATTTGGAAGAATTGATGTTTTGATAAACAATGCTCAGGCATCAGCATCAGGCGTATCAATTGCAGATCATACTACTGAGCAGTTTGACCTTGCCATGTATTCAGGTTTGTATGCTGCATTTTACTATATGAAAGAATGTTATCCATATTTAAAAGAGACTAAAGGATCTGTAATAAACTTTGCATCAGGGGCTGGTTTGTTTGGCAACTATGGACAGTGTGCCTATGCAGCAGCAAAAGAAGGCATACGAGGATTGTCAAGAGTTGCTGCAACAGAATGGGCAAAGGATGGCATAAATGTAAATGTTGTATGCCCTCTTGCATGGACCAGTCAGTTGGAGAATTTTGAAAAGGCATATCCTGAAGCTTACAAAGCCAATGTTCATGTTCCACCAATGGGACATTTTGGAGATGTGGAAAAAGAAATCGGTCGTGCCTGTGTTTCATTGGCATCACCTGATTTTAAATATATGAGTGGTGAGACAATTACATTGGAAGGTGCATTGGGACAGCGACCTTAATGCAATAATAATACATTGCCATTGCAGTGTCTCGATGTTAATGTAGTAATAAAACATTGTCATTGCAGTGTCTCGATGTTAATGTAGTAATAAAACATTGTCATTGCGGTGCTGTGAGGTTAATGTATTAATGATACATTGTAGTGTCTCGATGTTAATATATAAGATACGAAAGGTAGGTGTTGGTATGTCACCGGAGCAGGTTATAGAAGAAGTAACAAATCTTTGCAAAAAGCATAATGCAAAAGAAATAATCTTGTTTGGCTCAAGGGCAAAAGGAACGGCATTGGAACGCAGTGATATTGATATTGCTGTCACCGGAGTAGAGAATTTTGATTTGCTTTTAGAAAAAGTAGAAAATATTCCTACCCTTTATACTATTGACTTAGTAAATATCGATACCTGTAGAAATAAATTGTTATTGGAGGATATTAAACAGTATGGACGAAAAATTTAGCAGACGTTATTGCTCTTTTTGTAATTCTTTAAGTGCCTTAGCCGAAGCAAGACAGCGAGATTTGTCAGACTCTTTTGTATTAAGTGGAACAAGTGCAAAGTTTTCTATTACATTTGATTTAGCTTGGAAAGTTATGAAAGATATATTAGTGCAGCATTATGCAATTACAGATTTTGTGGCAGGTTCTCCAAGAGAGGTTTTGAAAGAATCGTATAAAGTTAATTTAATTTCAGATGATGCATGGATGGAAATGTTAAGAATACGAAATGAATTGTCTCACGACTATGATAGTGAGATTGTTAAAGAACATTGCCATACTATAGTGAAAAAATATATTGATTTATTTTTGGAATTTGAAAGAGTAGTGGATGGCTTAAATTTGTAATAGAAACTAATAAGATTTTTTTTTGGTGCATTACTAAATGGGTGGAAAATCGTCAAGTATTAAGCTAGAGAATGACTTGATTC
>URQO01000015.1 GCA_900550135.1 uncultured Eubacterium sp. | reverse complement strand
AACACATTCAGGATTTTTTACTGTTCCTTTTGCCCATGCACTTCCCACATCACATCTTCCATGATGACTTACTTTTTTAATTTCACCACTTTGGATATTGTCAGATGCAGTTACGTTGATTCTGCTTGTACCTGCCTGAACCTGTCCGTCCAACATTTTCATAAGATTCTCTATATCTTTTTCGCTTGCCATAAATCTTCCTCCACTAAAATTTTAGCTTATTGTACCATATTTATAGTAAAATGAGAAACCACTTATGGATTTTTTATTAAATCATCATCAAATCTTTTATAACTTTATGAACAGTAGAAATATTCTCAATAGTACCAATTTCTGCTCCACAAAATATAAGACCTTCCTCCACATTGCCTACTGCCGCATTAATTAATCTTTCAGTAATACAATAAGGTATCTCCCTTGGATTGCATTTTTTTAAACATCCAAGACATTTTTTCGGAGGAAACTTTTCTCCAGCTGATACTCTTTTCATAAATTGATTATTTATTGCTCTTCCAGGCATTCCTACCGGACTTTGTACTATTTCAATATCATTGGAAGTGGCTTTTATATAGCATTGTTTATAAGCTATGTCTGCATCACATTCTTTGGTTGTAACAAATCGGCTTGCCACCTGCACACCATCCATTCCCAACTCCAATGCATGTCTTACGTTTTGTTGAGTATTAATTCCTCCTGCCAATATGACTGGAATTTTCTTTTCATACATTTCTTCATATTGTTTAATTAACGAATGTATGTCTTTGACTTCCTGATCATAATTGTTTTTCTTTAATAGAATTTCTTCTTTTTTAAAACCTAAATGACCTCCTGCTTTTGGTCCTTCGATTACAACAAAATCAGCAGTTCTATTATACCTTTTTTCCCACATTTTAAGTATTACTTTTGCTGATTTCACACTTGAGACGATAGGAGCAATTTTTGTTTTTGCTCCTTTTACATATTCCGGCAAATCTATAGGAAGACCTGCTCCTGATATGATAACGTCCGCACCGGCTTTAACTGCTGCCTGAACCTGCTCCTTATAATTTTTTAAAGCAACCATTATATTAAATCCAATTACACCGTTTGGTGCAATTTTCCTTGCTTTATCAAATTCTTTTTTTATGGCCCTTATATTTGCCTTTAATGTATTTTCTCTAAAATCATCTTCCTTAAAGCCAATCTGTGCTGAAGAAATAATTCCTATTCCACCTTCTTTTGCTACTGCTCCGGCAAGGTTTCCTAAAGATATTCCAACTCCCATTCCGCCTTGTATAATTGGAATTTTTGCTACTAAATCTCCTATTTGTAATTGATTAATTTTCATTGATATTCTCTCTCGTATCTACATTTTTCTAAAACGATTGTACCTGTTTTCGGCAATTTCCTTACCCGATAATCGACTTTTTTCATTTATAAACATTGCCAACTCCTGATTGAGTTGTAATATAACTTCGTCCATATTTTCTCTCGAATAGTTTTCCGGTTCCTTAAAGACTCGCTGTATTATTTTCATATTTAACAAGTCATAGGATGTCATTTTCATCATATTTGCAGCTTTTGCCGCCAATTTTCCATCCTTCCAAAGTATACTTGCATACCCTTCCGGACTTAATATTGAATAAATTGAATTTTCCAGCATCCACACTTCATCAGCTACTGCCATAGCCAATGCTCCTCCACTTCCCCCTTCACCTATAACAATTGACACTATAGGTACTTTTATATCTGACATTTCAAATAAGTTATTGGCTATTGCACTTCCCTGACCTCTTTCTTCTGCCTCTATTCCACAAAAAGCTCCTGGTGTATCCACAAAGCAAATTATAGGTCGGTTAAATTTTTCTGCCTGTTTCATTAAGCGTAATGCTTTTCTATATCCTTCAGGTGATGGCATTCCAAAATTTCTTTTAATGTTTGATTTTGTATCATTTCCTTTTGCCTGAGCAATAACTGTAACTGAAACATTGTGAAATGTTGCTATTCCTCCAATAATTGCTCCGTCATCTCCGTAATTTCTGTCACCATGCATTTCAATAAAATCAGGAAACAGTCTTTCGATATAATCTGTTCCCACCGGTCTGGTCTTTTTTCGCGATATTTTTACTCTATCCCAAGGTTTTATATCTTCATTTAAAAATTGGTTGTTTTCTTTTATTCCTACAATTTTACAATATTTAGAAGGTATTTCTTTATTTGTATTATTATGAATTATTAGAATCTTGCTTAAAGTATCTCTCATATTTTCTCTTTTGACTATACCATCAATAAAACCATGCTTTTCTAAAAATTCTGAACGTTGAAATCCCTTTGGTAATTTTTCTCCAATTGTCTGTTCTATAACTCTTGGGCCTGCAAAACCAATAAGTGCCTTTGGTTCAGCCAAAATAATATCCCCAAGCATTGCAAAACTAGCTGTTACACCTCCTGTTGTAGGATCGGTCAATACTGAAATATATAAATTTCCTGACTGATGATGTTTTTTTAATGCTGCTGAAGTTTTTGCCATTTGCATAAGAGATACAATTCCCTCCTGCATTCTTGCACCACCTGAACAGGCAAATATTATTACCGGAAGTTTTTCCTGTGTGGCTCTTTCTACCATGCGGGTAATCTTTTCTCCAACAACTTTTCCCATACTTGCCATTAAAAAACGTCCATCACAAACTCCAACTGCCACTCTTATTCCGGTTATTGTAATTTCGCCGGTTGTAACAGCCTCATCCAAACCTGTCTTCTCTTTTATTGATTTTAATCTTTTTTCATAATTAGGGTAATTCAATGGATTCTCTTCTTCAATTCCCTGAAACCACGGGATAAAAGAATCTTTATCTGCAATCATCTCAATTCTTCTTTTTGCATGAACTCTAAAGTATCCTCCGCATTTGGGACATATATAATTATTTTCTGCCACATCCTTGGCGAAAACTACTGAATTACATTTTTTACATTTTCTAAGTATTCCATCAGGAACATCTTTGTTTTTATTTATGTTTATGTATTTTTTATTGTTCTTCTTAAATAGTGTTTGAAGTTTCACTTTATGCCTCCATAATTATATACGCTGATTGAACTTTTCTATAAAATCAACATCATAACTTCCATCTTCAAATATCTTATCCCACAATATTTTGTACTGATAATCTACATTTGACTTTATTCCTTCAATGATAACCTCTCCAAGAGCACTTCGCATTTTATCTATAGCTTCTTTTCTGCTTTTTCCATGTACTATTAATTTTGCAAGCATTGAATCATAGAAAGGATTAATTTCATAGCCTGAATAAATAGACGAATCAACTCTTACACCATTTCCACCGGGCATATACATTTCTTTTATAGTTCCAGCATTTGGCATAAAATTTTTGTCAGGGTCTTCTGCATTGATTCTACATTCTATGGCATGTCCGTCTAATTTAATATCATCCTGAGTGAATTCTAATTTCTCACCTGATGCTATTTTTATCTGTTCTTTAATAAGATCCACACCTGTTACCATTTCTGTTACAGGATGTTCTACCTGTACTCTTGTGTTCATTTCCATAAAATAAAACTTTCCATTTTTTTCCAGGAGAAATTCTATAGTTCCGGCATTTTGATAGTGGGCAGCCTTTGCTGCTTTTATTGCCATATTGCCCATTTCTTTTCTTGTTTTCTCGTCTAATGCACTTGATGGGCACTCTTCTATCATCTTTTGATGATTTCTCTGAATAGAGCAGTCTCTTTCACCTAAATGAACCACATTTCCATATTCATCTGCTAAAATTTGAAATTCAATATGGCGTGCATGTTCAATGTAATGTTCAATATACATTGTGTCATCACCAAATGCCATATGGCTTTCCTTTTGAGCCGTGTTAAAATCTCTTTCGAAATCCTCAGGGCTATATGCCACACGCATTCCTTTTCCACCGCCACCTAAAGCTGCTTTTATAATTACAGGATATCCTATTTTATCTGCAATTATTTTTCCGGTTTTGGAATCATACACTTCCTCTTTTGTTCCGGGAATAACCGGTACATTTGCCTGTACCATAGTATTTCTTGCGATGGATTTATTACCCATGTTTCGTATTATTTCTGAAGAAGGTCCAATAAATTTAATATTGCATTGTTCACACAGTTCTGCAAATTTTGCATTTTCTGAGAGAAATCCCACTCCCGGATGTATGGCATCTGCACCTGTAGATACAGCAGCACTTAATATACTTTCCATATTTAAATAACTGTCATTTGCCTTTGCTTCTCCAATACATATTGCTTCGTCTGCCAAGGCCACATGAAGTGAATCTTTATCTGCAACAGAATATACAGCTACACTTTCTATGCCCATTTCCCTACACGCACGTATAATTCTTACTGCTATTTCTCCTCTATTTGCAATCAATAATTTATCTATCATTTCTAACCTCTTTATGTTAACCAATCATAAATGTAAGTTCTGCTGTAGCCACTGTTTTTCCATCAACACTTGCTACTGCGCTTCCCACTCCTAATGGACCTTTTTGTTTTATAATTTTTGTTTCCAGTTTTAATTTATCGCCAGGCTTTACTATTCCTCTAAATCTGCATTTATTTATTCCGCCAAAAAAAGCTGTTTTACCTTTATATTCTTCCTGACTTAAAATAGCAACCGCTCCAACCTGTGCCAGTGCCTCAATAGTCAATACTCCCGGCATTACCGGTTGATTTGGGAAATGACCATTAAAAAAGTCTTCTCTATAAGTAACACATTTATATCCAACAGCATACTCACCAGGTTTGTAATCTTCTACATAATCAACCAACAAAAATGGATGTCTGTGTGGAATTATCTCTTTTATCTGATTTATATCTAACATTTCCTTACCTTTCCACTGTAAATAGTGTCTGTCCGTATTCAACAGTTTGTCCGTTTTCAACAAGCACTTCCTTTATAACTCCATCAAATTCGCTTTCAATTTCGTTCATTAACTTCATTGCTTCAACGATTACAACAACCTGTCCTTTTTTTACTTTATCACCTTGTTTAACAAATGGTTCTCCATCTTCTGTTGGTGATACATACACTGTTCCAACTAAAGGTGATTTTATTTCTACAATATTATCAAATGATTCTTCAACAACTTCCTGTTTTAAATCATCCAATATTTCCTGATTTTTCACATTATTTTCTTCAATTGATGTAGCAGATTTTTCATTTATCTGTGGATAATTACCTGATATACTTCCACCTTTTTTGCAAAGTGCAACCTTTACGTCTCCCTGACAATATTCAAAAGCTGTCAACTCTGAATCTGAAACTGCTTTTATCAATTCTTTAACTTTCTCAATATCCATAACTACTCCAATTATCTATATTTTCTTATTGCTAATGTTGCATTGTGTCCACCAAATCCAAGGGAATTGGTTAACGCTAAATTCACCTCTGTGTCTACACCTCTTCCAATAACATAATCTAAATCACAATCACTGTCGGCTTCTAGTGTTCCAACTGTCTGGTGAATATAATTGTCATTAATTGATTTTACACAAGTAATGAATTCCACCCCGCCTGCTGCTCCAAGTAAATGTCCAACCATTGATTTTGTTGAATTAACTTTTACATTGTATGCATCATCTCCTAAAGCCAATTTTATGGCTCTTGTTTCAAATAAATCATTATGATGTGTGCTGGTTCCATGTGCATTTATATAATCAACATCTTTTGTATTCATTCCTGATTCTTTTATTGCAAGTTCCATTGCCTTTGCAGCACCTTCGCCATTTTCTGCCGGCGAAGTAATATGATATGCGTCACATGTTGCTCCATATCCTACAACTTCAGCTAAGATAGTGGCACCTCTTTTTTTTGCATGTTCTAATTCTTCCAAAACTACAATACCTGCACCTTCTCCCATAACAAATCCATTTCTGTCTTTGTCAAAAGGAATAGAGGCCCTTGTTTTATCTGTCGATTTACTCAATGCCGTCAAACTTGAAAACCCTGCCACACCTAATGGTGTAATAGAACTTTCTGTACCACCTGCCACCATAACATCTGCATCACCACACTGAATTGTTCTGTAAGCTTCACCTATAGAATGAGTTCCTGTAGCACAAGCTGTCACTACATTAATAGATTTACCTTTTAGTCCCAATGCTATAGCAACATTTCCTGCGGCCATATTTGTAATCATCATGGGTACTAACAATGGTTTAACTCTTGATGGTCCTTTTTCATGCAATTTAATACCTTCCATTTCCATATCCTGCAATCCACCAATGCCTGATCCAACACTTACTCCAACCCTAAATGGATCCTCTTTTGTCATGTCTATTTTTGACTGTTCAAAAGCTTCTTTTGCTGCACAAACAGCATATTGTGAAAATGTTGACATTCTTTTTGCTGTTTTAAATTCCATATGCTCTTTTGCAACAAATCCTTTTACTTCTGCTGCCAATTTAACCTCGTATTCAGATGTGTCAAATTTAGTTATATTATCAATTCCACATTTTCCCTCTTTAACACTTTTCCAAAATTCTTCTACATTATTTCCTATAGGAGTAATTGCTCCCATTCCTGTAACTACTACACGCTTGCTCATTTTTACTCTCCATTCTGACCATTAATTATACTTTTACATTCCGCCATCTACGCTAAACACCTGGCCTGTTATGTAATTGCTACCTTCATCTGCCAAAAATGCTACAACATTTGCCACTTCTTCCGGCTTTCCAAACCTACCCATAGGTATATGTGATACTGCTGTTTCTTTTACCTTGTCAGATAGCTGTTCTGTCATTTCTGTTTCAATAAACCCAGGTGCTACAGCATTAACATTTATGTTTCTTTTAGCCAGTTCTTTTGCCGCAGATTTAGTCAGTCCAATAACTCCTGCCTTTGATGCTGAATAATTTGCCTGTCCTGCATTTCCATATATTCCTGATACAGAAGAAATATTAATTATTTTACCCTGTCGTTTTTTTATCATATATTTAGAAGCAAATCTTATGCAGTTAAATGTTCCTTTTAAATTGGTTTCAATGACACTGTCAAAATCTTCCTCGCTCATTGCCATTAAAAGTCCATCCCTTGTGATTCCTGCATTGTTTACTAAAATATCAATGGATCCAAACTGCTTATATATATCATCTATGAATTTTTTACATTCATTAAAATCGGACACATCACACTGATATGCCACTGCATTATTTCCCTGTTTTTATATTTTTTCAACAACCTGTAGTGCTCTTTCTTTTGAGCCACAATAGTTTACAATAACGGTTGCTTTTTCTTCTGCCAGTTTTTCGGCAATTTTTTCGCCTATTCCTCGTGACGCTCCGGTTACTATTGCAATTTTGTTTTCTAACATAACTGCTCCTTTACTGTTTCTATATCTTCAAACTTGCTTACGTTATACACTTTTACTGTTCTATCAATTTTTCTAAGAAAACCATTTAATGTTCTGCCCGGCCCGATTTCAACAAATGTATCTACACCGTCAGCTATCATTTTTTCCATTGTCTGTTCCCATTTTACAGGTGAATATACCTGTTTTCTTAGTAATTCCTTAGTCTGTGAAATATCATCCACATAGTCTGCTGTAAGATTTGCTATATATGGGACTTCTAGTGGTGTTAAATTTATTTTTTCCAATTCTTCTTTTAGTTTATTTCCTGCTTCTTTTAAGTAAGGTGAATGAAACGGTCCGCTTACTTTTAGTTCTACTGTTCTTCTAGCACCAGCTTTGCTAAGTTTCTCTCCAGCCATAATTACAGCATCTTTTAATCCTGTAATAACTATCTGTCCGGGACAATTATAATTGGCAATAGTCACACCCTCTATAGGTGCTATCTCCTGCTCCACCTGTTCTTTATTCATTCCTAATACTGCCATCATTGTACCTTCATTGTCCGGTACAGCCTGGCTCATAAATATTCCACGTTTTCTTACAGTGGTAATAGCATCCATGGAAGTAATACCACCTGCTGCATAAAGGGCAGCATACTCTCCAAGACTTAATCCGGCAGTTACGTTAGGTTTAATTCCCATATTTTCCAATTCTTTAGTTATGGCAATACATGTTGTAACTAAGGCAGGCTGTGTATATTCTGTTTCATTTATTAATTGATTTTCTTCAAAGCAAATATCTAAAAGATTAAAATCTAACAGTTCATTTGCCTTATCAAAAATATCTTTTGCAGTAGCACTGTTGTCATAAAAATCTTTTCCCATTCCTACTGTTTGTGCTCCTTGCCCCGGATAAATAAATGCTATTTTACTCATAATCAAATTTCTCCTTTACCAAAGTAAATGTTTCTTTCATGTCTGTTATTAATTTTTCCAACAGCTCCTTACAGGTACATTCTTCTCTTACAAGTCCTGCAATTTGACCTGCCATTACACTTCCATTATTCACATCTCCATCTACTACGGCTTTTCTTAATCCTCCTAGTGTAAGCAACTCAAGTTCTTCTAAAGTTGCACCCTGAGACTCCATTTTCAAATATTTTTGTGTAATCTGATTTCTTAAAGTTCTTACCGGATGACCTGTGCTTCTTCCCGTTACTTTAGTATCTATGTCTTTTGCTTTTATTACTTTTTGTTTATAATTATCATGAATATTACATTCATCAGTCACTAAAAAAGCGGTTCCCATCTGTACTGCCTGTGCACCAAGCATAAATGCTGCTGCCATGCCACGTCCATCTCCAATACCTCCAGCTGCAATCACAGGTATGTTCACTGCATCCACTACTTGTGGTATTAATGCCATAGTTGTTGTTTCACCTATGTGTCCACCTGATTCAGTTCCTTCAGCCACAACTGCATCTACACCACAACGCTCCATCATTCTTGCCATTGTAACTGATGCTACAACGGGGATAACCTTTACTCCTGCATCCTGCCAAAGTTTAATATATTTAGATGGATTGCCTGCTCCTGTTGTTACAACAGCAACCTTTTCTTCCACTACTACCTGTGCAATTTTATCTGCCTCCGGGTTCATAAGCATTATATTTACTCCAAAAGGTTTGTCTGTCTTTTCTTTAACTTTCTTTATCTGCTCTCTGACAAATTCAGCATCTGCTCCACCTGCTCCTATAATTCCAAGGCCTCCGGCATTTGACACGGCTGCAGCCAAATGATAGTCTGCAACCCATGCCATACCACCTTGAATTATCGGATATTTTATATTTAGTAACTTTGTTATTTCTGTATTCATATAGACCTTCCTATAATTATCCTTTAAATCCTGATTTATTTATTGTTATTGATGTAGTCAATTACATCACCAACAGTATTGATTTTTTCCAAATCTTCAGTTGGGATTTTTACTCCAAATTCTTCTTCCAAGCTCATAACTAATTCAAATAAATCTAATGAATCTGCTCCTAAATCATCTTTAAATGAAGCGCTTTCTACTACCTTTTCTGGTTCAATTCCTAAATTTTCTGATACTAACTCCTGAATTTTTTCTAACATTTTTATTCTCCTTTATGATTTATATTTAATGACCCTTATTTTTAGTCATTAGAAAACTTTTTAATATTCTAAATAAGTGGCAGCCCATGTCAGCCCTGCACCAAATCCAGCCATAATCATTTTGTCACCACTATTAATTTGTCCTGTTCTATTTAACTGATCCAATAATATAGGAATACATGCCGATGACATGTTTCCATAGTTTTCAATATTTATAGGTACCTTTTTTATATCCACTTTCAATCTTTTGGCTATGGATTTAATTATTCTTTCATTTGCCTGATGTAGCACGAAATAATCAATATTCTCTTCTGTAATATTCATTTTTTCCATTAATTTATTTATTCCATCAGGTACCTGTTTTACAGCAAATCTAAACACCTGCTGTCCATCCATCTCAATATAATTATCTTTTTTTACTGTATTTTGTTCCAAAAATGGATTTGTTCTTGTTGCAAAACCATTTTCCATATAAAGTGATTTTCCTCCGCTACCATCAGCAAACATTACAGTATCAAATTTTGCATTTTTATCCTCCTGTACTATTGCTGCTCCTGCTCCATCTCCAAACAAAATACATGTTCCTCTGTCATTCCAATCAACCAACTTTGATAAGCCTTCCGAGCCTACAATTAACGCTGTTTTTATTAAACCTAAACTTATATATGACTGAACCATATTGTATGCCATTATAAATCCCGTACATGCTGAATTTAAATCAAGACAGCTGGCATTTTTCGCACCAATTTGTTCCTGAACATAACATGCTGTATTTGGCAATATTAAATTAGAAGAAACAGAAGAAACCACTATCATATCAATATCGGTTGGCTCTATTTTTGCATTTTTCATTGCTCTTTGTGAAGCATATACCGCCATATCTGCAGTTGTTTCCTCTTCCATAATATGTCTATTACAAATTCCTGTTCTTTCTTCTATCCACTGCCCCGTGGTGTCCACAATAGATGAAATGTCATCATTTGATACTATCTTTTTAGGAATATATGAACCTGTTCCAATTATCTTTCCAAACATATTTTTTCCTTATCTGTTTTCTTTTTTGTAAACATGCCACAGTATATATAAAAAAAAATTCATCGTCAATCATTTGAGACGATGATGAACACAAAGATAAAACGTTGTTTATTTAAATACGTTTTCGCTTTTAAATGTATGTTACTAAACATTTTATCTTTTTTTGTATATTAACGTATGTTGGTATTTCTTATTTTCATTATGAATGATATAATACATCCTGTATAAAAACTAAAATAATATATGGAGTAAAAAATGAATCAACAAAAACAGGACAGACGAATTATTAGGACAAAAAAGCTATTAGAGAATGCATTAATTAAACTTTTAAAAAGAAAAAGTATACACCAAATAAGTATAAAGGAATTGGCTGATGAGGCAGATATTACAAGAGCAACCTTCTATCAACACTACAGAAATCCATACGAAATACTTGAAATCATGCAAAATAGAATTCTAAATGAAATTCAAAATATTATTCTAGATACAACCGGTGGAGATTCATATGGATTTTTTATACAATTGTTTGAATATCTGGCTAATGAAGACGTAAATGCGGAAGTGTTGGCATTTGATGCCGGAAATGGCAGCGGATATGAACGGATTGGTAAAACCATTCACAAAGACTATATGCTCAGATGGAACAACCATCTTTCATCTTTTCAATCAACTACATATAATTATTATAGATATTATATTATATTTGGCTGTATTTCGGTAGTTGAAAACTGGATTGACTCCGGCAAAGTTGAAACACCTGAGCAAATGGCAACTATCACAAACAATATGTTGCCGCAGAAGAAGATGTATCTAAAAATCACTCCATAATTAATCTTTGTGATACATTCTGCCATCTTCTTCATATTTTGGTTCACATGTCAGTTGGATTCCAAGTTTTTTAAGAATCTTTTCATCTACATTTGAAAGTAAAACGCTTGAATGTGCATCACATCCTTTTAATTCAGGAAGCTGTTTCATAGCAAGCATGGCTGTTTCACTGTTTGCAGCTGTTGCTGACAATGCTGTAAGCACCTCATCTGTATGAAGTCTTGGATTTTTGCTGCCAAGATAATTTATTTTCAATGTCTGTATTGGATCAATTGCACTTGGCTCAATAAGTTTTACATCTTTGTCTATACCTGCCAATGCCTTTAATGCATTTAGCAAAGCTGATGATGCAGCTCCAAGCAATTCGCTTGTTCCACCTGTTACAATAGTTCCATTTGGTAACTCAATTGCCATAGACGGCTTTCCACCGTTTTCTTTTTCTCTTTCAAGTGCTGCCACAGTAACTTTTCTGTCTTCAACAGTGATTTCTGCCTGTTTCATAAGCAACTCAAGCTTGTATATATCATCCTTTGTAGAACCATTTCTTCTCTTTTCACACAGACTCTTATAATATCTTCTGATGATTTCCTGCTTTGAAGCCTCACGGCATACCTGATCATCAACTATACAGTTTCCCGCCATGTTTACGCCCATGTCTGTAGGTGATTTGTATGGACTTTTTCCGTAAATAAGCTCAAACATTGCATGAACTACAGGGAATATTTCGCAATCTCTATTGTAGTTGACAACTGTCTCTCCATATGCTTCCAAATGAAATGAGTCAATCATGTTTACATCATTTAAATCTGCTGTTGCTGCTTCATATGCAAGGTTTACAGGATGTTTTAGTGGAATATTCCAGATTGGGAATGTTTCGTATTTTGCATATCCTGCATCTACACCTCTTTTGTGTTCATGGTAAAGCTGTGAAAGGCACACTGCCATCTTTCCGCTTCCCGGTCCCGGTGCAGTGACCACTACCAAAGGTCTTTCTGTTTCAATGTAATCATTTTTTCCATAGCCTTCATCGCTGACAATATATTCAACGTTGCTTGGATATCCCGGTATTTTGTAATGCTTGTATGACTTTATTCCCATTGAATCCAGTCTGTTTATAAACATTTCGGCAGAAGGCTGACCTGCAAATTTTGTAAGACATACACTGCCCACAAACAAACCTATAGACTTAAACTCGTCAATAAGTCTTAACACATCCATATCGTATGTAATGCCATAGTCCCCTCTGACTTTGTTTCCTTCTATGTCTTCTGCACTAATGACAATAACTATTTCTGCCTGGTCTTTTAACTGCAACAACATCTGAAGCTTTGAATCCGGTTCAAATCCCGGCAAAACTCTTGATGCGTGAAAGTCGTCAAACAACTTTCCACCAAACTCTAAATACAGCTTGTTTCCAAACTGTGCAATTCTTTCTTTAATATGCTCTGACTGCATTTTTAGATATTTCTCATTATCAAATCCCTTTTTTAACATTTTTACTTAACCTCTTTTGTTTCTTATCTCATTTTCTTAACCAAAGTATTTTACCATACATTGATACTATTATTCAATTGGAAAAACTCAAATCATAGGTCTAAACTTTATTTGTTGTATCACCTTTTTCAAATTATTTTAATACAGTTTTTTTGCTGCTCCATGGGCCGTATATTTTCTTTGTTCCATTTTTCTTAAAAGCTCTTATTTTTATATAATGTTTCTTTCCTTTGGTTATGGTTTTTATGGTTTTTGATGAAACATTTTTTACAGTTACTTTTTTGCTTCTTTTAAATTTTATATTGTCTGCGTAAACTATTTCGTAGCCTGATGCATATTTTACCTTTTTCCACTTTGCCTTAAATGAACTGCTTTTTTTATTTGATATTTTAACTGTTTTTACTTTTTCAGGCTTGATTATAAATGTCTTTGTAAAAGTGCCCTGATATGCATCTTTAAGTGTTACTTTAACTGTTGCTTTTCCAGGTTTTACATTATCTTTATACTGAATAGTGTAGTATTTTTCAGATATTTTTACACCTTTTGAATCCTTAATCTTTACTGACGGTTTTTTCTTTTTCCCATTGTAAGTATAGCTTGTCTTATCTAAAGTAATTGATGTGGCTTTGTATATCTTGTCTGTCTTTTCACTGCCACATACCTTGCACACATATGTTGCTTTTCCATTTTCTGTTTTAGTGGCTTTATTTATAACCGACTTAATTTTATATTGGTGACCTTCTATGCTACATTCTTTTGACAATAAAATATTTACATCAATCTTTGCTGATATGCCATCTACGGCACCTGTTTCTGTATACTGCCAAATATTATATTTGCTTTCATATTCACATTCTGAATTGTACTGTGCCACCCACTTGTCCCATTTACTAAATCTTGAATCTGTCAGTTTGTTGTTCCACCAGTAAAGGTTGGCATATACACCCATTTTGTATCCTGCCTTAGTGATTTCATTTGCAAATGTTTCAGCTATATCACCAAGCTTGGTCTTTGACAGATTTTCCTGAATTTTGTCTTCCAAGTCATAGTATATTGGCATAGTTGGATTTGCATCTGCTTCCTTAATAAGACGAAGTACATGGCTTGCCTCACTTTTTGCCATTGCCTTTGTTGTAGCGTATGAATATATGTAAATACCATAGGTAATATCATTTTCCCTACAGCCTGCTATGTTTTCTTTAAAATATCTGTCATCCTGAGTTGTATCATCATTTCCATATCCGCACCTTATGATTGCAAATGTAATGTCCGACTGTTTTACTTTTGACCAGTCTATTGCTCCTTCGTGATGACTGACATCAATTCCTTTTGCCAGTGCCCCCTTTATAACCTGACCTTTGTCATTGTAAAAAACTCCGTTTACATTTGTCCATGGAGTCACTGCTGCCTGAACTGAAGTCTGACACACTGCAAAACAGCATATAATTGCTATGATGCTTTTTATTTTTTTCTTTATCATTTTCTTTGTTCTTTTTTTCATGCTTGTTCTCCTATAGAATAGTTTTTATTTATTTGATAATTCTTGTTATGTTGCTTATTTCATGTATATTCATTTTATCATATTTTGTCAGTTTATATTTGACAATATTTCCCCACTCTGTGTGACTTTTGTGGGAAATCTCGTTTTTCCCGCAACGTGCAACTTTTGTGGTAATTTATTTTTACTATATGCAACTTTTGTGGTGATTTTTTTACCGAAAAAGTTGTATTGCCTCGCTATTTACCCTATTTTAACAAAATTTTTACTTTTTTTCTTGTTTATGACAACTTTTTTGTGTATTTTTTATTCAAAAAGTTGCACATTGCCAGATTTTGCTTTAAAAAGATTAACTGTATTTATTTTTTACAATATTTCTTTCATTATATCTCAAAATTGTTGTATTTTTTGTCACTTTCCTAAAAAAAGATTAAGCGTATTTATTTTTTTACAATATTCTTTTCACTTTTTCAAAAAAATATTGTACTTTTTATTTTCTAACTTTAGTTTGATAAAGTATTTTTCGATTTTAGTACAACATTTTTCTCAGTTTTCTCCAAAAAACTTGTACTATAATTATTTTTCCGTATTGTACCTTTATTAAATGTAAGAAATGCTATTAAATTAACTTGGATATTTCTCACTCTAGTCAAATCATTTTTTATATATAAATTTGCTTTAGATTAAAATTGCCCTCACTCTTAACAAAGAGTCTAAAAAAGGATGTAATATCGAAATTTGCTTAATATATCAGCATTTTCAAATTTACATCCTTTTCAATTCTTATCGTATAAAACTATTATTACATTATATAAAAATTCTCATACAAAATTCTGTGTCTTTCTATTCCTTTTCTTTTTCGAAATATTTCTTCAGTAGTTTTACCACAACTCCGGACAACAAGAGCACTGCAATTAAGTTTGGTATTGCCATAAGACCATTAAAGGTTTCAGCAATGCTCCACAACAAGTCTAAATTCATTGTTGCTCCAACAATTGCTACAAGCGAATATACCAACATAAATGGCTTGTTTACTTTAGAGCCAAATAAAAATTCTATACATCGTGCACCATACAATCCCCAACCAACAATTGTAGAAAATGCGAAACAACACATTGCAATGGCTGTGAAGATTGATACCCAGCTACCATATGTAGATGTAAAACCTGAAATAGTAAGTTCTGCGCCTGCTGCACTTCCAAAGTTTACAGGAACACCGCTACATAAAATAACTAACGCAGTTAGCGTACAAATAACAATTGTATCAACGAATACTTCAAAGATTCCAAAAAATCCCTGCTTTACAGGCTTTCTTGTATCAGCACATGCATGGGCAATTGAACCTGTACCAAGACCTGCTTCATTGGAGAAGATACCTCTTGAAATTCCCTTCTTCATACTTAAGAAGACACTTCCAACAACGCCACCTGTAACCGATGCAGGATTGAATGCTCCTTCAACAATTGAAGAAAAGACTGACGGTACATTTTGTATATTCAACAAAACAACTCCTAATGCAAATACAACATATAATAAAGCCATAAACGGCACTAACTTTTCTGTAACCTGACCGATTCTTTTAATTCCGCCAAGCAATATAAGTGCAAGTAAACCAGCCAAAACAATACCAATAATCAGATTAACTGTACTTGCATTTTTTGTTGCAACAATACCATAATTCTCTAAAGCTGAATCAATTGCCGTAGTAATAGTATTTACCTGTGTTGCGTTTCCCGTTCCAAACACTGTAAGTACACCAAAAATTGAAAACAAATATGCAAGCCAATGCCAATGTTTCTTCAAACCGTTTTTGATGTAATACATAGGTCCACCGACCCATTCACCTTTTTCATTCTTCTCTCTAAAATGTACTGCTAAAGTAACTTCGGAAAATTTGGTACACATACCAAGAATAGCAGAAATCCACATCCAAAAAACTGCACCCGGTCCACCTATTGCAATTGCTCCTGCTACCCCTGCAATATTTCCAGTACCAACAGTTGCCGCCAAAGCTGTACAAACTGCCTGAAAAGGCGTCATTGCACCATCTACTACTTCCTTTTTTTTGAACATTCTTCCAATTGTAACTTTTATTGCATATGGGAATTTTCTAACCTGCAAAAATCTGGTCCTGAAACTTAGAACCAGACCAACACCAATGATGCATATCATTGCCGGCACTCCCCATATAAAATCATTAACAACAGAATTTATTTTTTCTATAATTGATAGCATTTTATCTTCCTTTTCCTTTGTATATATTTTCACTTATAATTTGGCAAACAATTCTGAACCTTTCTTTTTAAGCCACATATAAAATATGCCACTACCAGCAAGCATTAATACTAAAACCAGACACATATATACCACACTTCCTATAGGCTTTGCAATAACTAAATATATAGTACACATTACTACAGGTACAGCCATTCCTCCAAACATTGCAATAGCCACACTGAGACTTTGCTTTATTGGTGTTATTTCATTTGTCCATGTAAGATTTGGTCGTTTTATTCCCAAATACATTCCAAACAATGTAATAAACACTAAAAATGCAATTGGAATTAGCATTGCAAGTATCAATTCTATAACACTTGACCTCATTATCAACAACATACATATCTGGCAAAAAATCATTGGAATGCCTGTTATTATTAACTGAACGCAAATTTTTGCTTTTAAAATATTCCAAGGTTTAACAGGAAGTGATTGCAATATCCATATACTTTTTCCCTCAAGAGAAACTGAGGGCACAACCATATCATTTAAAGCAATTAATGCACATATAACTGTAATAAAAATAATAACTATATCACCTTCACAAACCGTTATATCCATACTTGAAGTGGTTTGTACAAATCCATCTATTATTTCAAATATAAGTTCTTTTTTTATTAAAATCAATCCACCAAAAAGAATCACAAATATCGAACCAAACCCACAGTTAAGCATATAGTTTGCATTGGATGTAAACTTCTTCATCTCTTTTTCAAGAAGAGCTTTAAAAGGACTCTTTTCCTTAATTATCTTTTCTTTGTATCGCACCTTTGCCACAGTTCCCTGAGATGTGGCAATTTTTATAAAACTCTTCGAAATAATAGCCAAAACCAAAACTGTAACGGCTACTAAAGTCACTGTAAATCCAATCATTGAAGGTATGTAACCCTCACCAATTTTTCCAAATAAATATAAAATATTTGCTTTGGCTTTTACTTCATTGCCATATACAGCCAGATTTGTAAGTAATTCCTGTAAAATCTTTTCTACTTTATAATATACAAAATAATATAGTCCAATAAATAATAACGAAAAAATAACAGTAATAAAACTTTTATTTTTTAGTTTTAAGCTGATTTTTGCAACACCCCAGCCTAAGACACATGATAGAATCAAAACCACAACCGAGACAAGCAATGTTAATAAAACCGGACCTATAATAACCTTAGAATTTATATCAGCCACTACCCAATATACAATCACTGACGGTATAATAACTACTGCCGAATACATAAATCCTAAAAGATAAACTCCGGCAAGTCTTGCCAATACAATACTTCTGATTGGAATGGGCATTGACAATAGCAAATCATTATCTTTTGATATGTACAACTGTTGAAATGTGTTGAACACACTACCCAAAGTTCCCAAAACTATGGCTAGTAGTGCCATTATAACGAAATAAAGCCATGACATTTTCGCCGCATACATTGGTTTACATAAAGTTATTGATAAATATACAAACATTCCACCAACCACTCCTACCATAAGAAACAGATATAATATAAAAAATCCAATGGTTGATCCTACAGAACGCTTTTTATTATTCTTTGAACTATAAAAGTAACCACGAAATATTTCTGTCATTTGCTTTTTTAATAAAAGTCCAAGCATTATTTATCCTCCAACTCCAAAAATACTTCTTCTAAGCTATCGTCACCTTTGACCTCTTCCATAGAGCCATCTTTTATTAATTTGCCGGATTTTATGATAGCTACTTTGTCACACAACTTTTCTGCCACCTCAAGGACATGAGTTGAGAAGAAAATTGCTCCTCCTTCATCACATACCTGTCTCATCATTTCTTTAAGCAAATGGGATGCCTTTGGGTCCAAGCCAACAAATGGCTCATCCATTATAATCAGTTTTGGTTTGTGAAGCCATGCTGAAATAATTGCAAGCTTTTGCTTCATTCCGTGAGAATATGATGCGATGGGTTGGTCTAAATTGTCTGTTATTTCAAAAATATCCCCATACTTTTTTATTCTCTCTTTTCTTTTTTCCGCATCCACCTGATATATGTCTGCAATAAAATTCAAATATTTTATGCCTGTCATAAACTCGTACAAATCCGGATTGTCCGGTATGTACGCAATATCCTTTTTACATTCTAATGGTGATTTTTTAATAGATTTGCCATTTATGTATATTTCTCCCTGATCAAATGGTAAAATGCCCACCACAGACTTTAAAGTGGTAGTTTTACCTGCTCCATTATGACCAATAAATCCATATATTTCTCCGGCATTTATAGACAAAGAAAGATTGTCAATTGCTTTTTTATCTCCATAAGTCTTTGTTAAATTTTCAATTTTTAGCATAATTGCTCCTTTTTTATTACCTGTTTTAGTCACACCAAAATCTATTGTACCATACATTTATTAATAAATGTACGAACTTTACTTTTGCTCAAATATTTTGTTGTATTTTCAGTATTTTTATTAAATAAAAAAGTTGTTGCCATTTTTCAAAATAGTAACAACTTTTCTGAATTATTCAGTTTTATTTGATCTTTTCTTTAATATTGTTTTTTGTTTTTTTAAACTGTATTTCCCATGCGTCAATTACATCATTACACTGACTTATCTTTTCATTGAGCATTTCTTTCAAACGTTTATCCAATGCTTCTAACATTTCTGTGTAATTGATTACATCTTCCTGCATAGTTTTAATTCTATCTTCCAATTCTGCAATCTTCATCTGTTTTCTGCTACTTTCATCCATCAGATTGCTATTAGTTTCCTTTAATCCATCAATCATTTTTTGAACTACGGACTTTTCTGTTGCATCCCGATTTTCCAACTTTCTTTGCAGCTCTTCAATTCTTTCATTCATCTTTTCTATTTGAAGCATCAATTGTTCATTTTTGCTCTGTTCAGATTTCGTCTTTTTTTGTTCTTCTTCAACAGACTCCACATGCTTTTGTTGAATATCCTGAAGATAATTATTTACTTCTTTTTTACTATACCCACGCCATGCAACAGTAAATCTGTTTTCATTTTCCAATTCATGTCTCAAACTATCAATTGTATCTTTTTCCTGTTTTTCCATTATAAAACCTCCAATTTGTCATTTTGTTTTAAACCAAGCTGTTGAACACTACCACAAGGCAGCTCAAGTACAGCAACACTCTCTTTAACTTTTTTGCAACAAACTCCTGTTGGAACATCACAATCAATTTTTACTATTTTATTCCCATTGTCTAAATAAACAACATCTATTGGAGTTTTCATAAAAAACATATGAATCTGAGAACATGGTTTTATTAGTAAACCTCCCATTTCAGAAATATTCTTTGGGCTTTTTCCCATTAATCCCATAAATCTGCTACAAAAACTATCAGCTATTTTTACATTAGTTAGTTTTTTATCTTTTATGTAAATTGTTGCTTTTTTCATAAGTACTCCTCTTTATCCAAATATCTCTATCATATTAAGCACCGCCGGTCCCAGTAAAATTATAAATATTACCGGGAATATAAATACAACCATTGGAACTAACATTACAACCGGCGCTTTAAGTGCCTTTTCTTCTGCTCTCATTCTTCTATCTTTTCTTAAGTTTTCTGATTGCACTTTTAACACTGACTTTATAGAAATTCCCAATTGATCCGCTTGCACCAAAGCTGTAAGAAATGTTGTTAATTCTTTCACATCACACCTTTTTGCAAGGCTTTCATAAGCTTCTTTTTTGCTCATTCCACGTTGAACATCCCTTGTTGCCTGCATTAATTCAGTCATCAATTCTGATTTGTCTTTTTCATATAATCTAATTAGTGCTGCATCAAATCCAAGTCCGGCTTCTACGCTTACCACAAGCAAATCCATTACATCGGGTAACTGTTGTCGAATCAAATCTTTTCTTTTTGATGCTCTCATTTTTAGTATTCTACTTGGAAATATTATACCTATCAGTCCCATAACAGCCATTGCTATAACTAAATATGCCATTCCCAAATTAAGAATTTTACATACAATAACAGCAGCAACCATAAATGCAGTAGACAACACTATTTTTATCATTGAAAACTGTTCTGCTGTCAAATCAGAGCCTGTTATTTCCAACATACCTTCAACCAACGATGTTTTCTTATTAGTTTTTTCTCTCTTTTTTTTATTCTTTCCTGCTTTTTTCTTTTTACTGCTTTTTAAGTATTGTTTATAACGTTCTTTAATACTTTTCTTTTCCTGAACATCCTGTCTTTTCCCTGATTTATCGCCAATATTTTTTACATTATTAATACGCTTTTTTTTCGAATCAAGATTTTGTCCCACTCCACTTAAAGCCATAAGTATAAGAAAAAATATAACAATAGAACACATTATTGACAATAATAGAACCATAATCCGCTCCTTTAATATTTAATAGTGACTACCTTTTTAATAACAGCAAAACCTATGCACTCCCAAACAAGCCCGAATACCATCATTGCTTTTCCTACTTGTGTTTCAAAAAGTCCTGAAGCATAATCCGGATTTAATGCCACCATAACTCCCAATAGTAAAAATGGTAATGCGCCTACAATATATCCCGAAAGTCTTCCACTTGCCGTACGTGTTTTAATTTCTTTTTTCAAGCTAATTCTACTTTGAATTGTTTCTGATATTTTTTCGAGAACATCTGCCAAATTTCCACCTACTTTACGTTGGATAATGATAGCTGTACATAGCATATCCAAATCATCGCTGTCTGTACGCTCTACCATACGATTCATGCTTTCCTCAAGAGTCATTCCTCGCTGAGTTTCTCTAAAAACTCTTCCAAATTCTTCTGAAATAGGAGCTTCCATATCTGTTGCAATGCTGTTCATTGCCGATTGAAATGAGTGACCTGCTTTTAATGCATTTTCCAAAACACCAATTGCTTCAAGCAACTGACTTTCTAATTTTGATTTTCTTTTTTTCTTTTTATGTCTCACAAAAAGCATTGGTAACAATGCAAATACTACAACACAAACAAAACATATTATTTTTGATAATCCGACTATCACCAATATAAACGGAATTATAATTGATATACATAACCAAATTATCAAAAATTCCTGTACCGGAATATTTATTCCAACATTGTAGAGTTCGTTTTCAATCTGGGCTAATTCTTTTCTTGTTCTAAACCCTGTATTTTTTTAACTTTTAATCTCTTATTCTTTTTTATCTGCTTGGTTTTCTTTTCTCTTTCATCTGTTACAAAGCCTTTAATTCTCTCTTCAACTTTCATTCTATCTTTTGTAATGCCATATAATATTATGGTAAAAACAGAGAAGAAAAAAATCATCGCACTTACTATAATAAAAATAACCATCATAATCGTCTGTTCCTTTTATTCTTGAAAAAACCAACTATTATCTACATCTACACCATTAGATTTAATTTTGTCGCAACATTGAGGAACTACTCCTGTACTTTCAAAATGTCCTATGAATTTGTTATTACTGTCCATCCCTTCAACGACATATCTAAAAACTTCCTGAGTAGTGATTATATCGCCTTCCATCCCTGTAATCTCACATATGCTGGTAACTTTTCTGCTACCATCTCGAAGCCTTGCCTGTTGCACAATCAAATCAAGTGCTCCTGAACACTGTTGTCTTATAGCAGTAACCGGAAGATCCATTCCGGCCATCATAACCATTGTTTCAATACGCGCCAGTGCATCTCTTGCAGAATTGGCATGGGCCGTAGTTAACGAACCATCATGACCTGTGTTCATTGCCTGAAGCATATCAAGTGTTTCTCCGCCACGAACCTCACCTACAACAATTCTGTCAGGTCTCATACGAAGGGCATTTTTCACCAAATCTCTAATTGTAATAGCTCCTGTACCTTCCAGATTTGCCGGTCTGCTTTCCAATGATACTACATGATCCTGCATCAATTTAAGTTCAGCAGCATCTTCTATTGTTACAATTCTTTCATCATGTGGGATAAATGCTGATAAAACATTAAGAAGTGTTGTTTTACCTGATCCTGTACCACCTGATACCAGTATATTTAATTTGCCCTTGACACTTGCCTCCAAAAAGCCTGCCATTTCCGGTGACAAAGATCCGAAACTCATCAGATTCTCGATGGTAAGAGGAGTATCTGAAAATTTTCTGATTGTTATGGTCGAACCACAAAGTGCCAAGGGTGGAATTATTGCATTTACACGGGAACCATCTTTTAATCTTGCATCAACCATTGGATTGGAATCATCTATTCGACGTCCAAGGGGTGTTACAATTCTATCAATTATTCTCCTTACATGTTCCTCATCCTGAAATTGTACATTGGAAAGTACCAACTTTCCCTTTCTCTCCACATATACCTGATATGGGCCATTTACCATTATTTCACTTACACTACTATCACTTATAAGTTCTTCTAATGGACCTAATCCGGAAATTTCATTTTGCACTGACTTTGCAATAAATGCTTTGTCTATTCTTCCTATTTCTGCATAATTTTCTGTCAAATATTCATTTATCAAAGATTCCACATCACCAGGATTGACATGATCCATTTTGGAGAGCATTGTTGCTATTTCCCTATGAGTTTCTTCTATAATGTTCACATATTCCTCTTTATTGTTCTTGGTGTTCTGCTGTTCACTATGAAGTAAATCATTATCTATATTGTCCTGCTTTTTTTCAGGTGTTATTTCGAGGCTTTTATTTTCTTTTTTTCCCGGATTATTTTTTTTCTCCATTCTTTCCATCAAATTCATGTATCAGCCTCCTAGACTTCCTCTTTGTTTGCATACTTTATAAATTCTTTAGACACCTTTGATTTTGGATTTGCCAAAACAATTGGCACCCCCCTGTTTATACTTGCTATCATATTTTTGTGTTCACTTGGAATCACTAAAGCTATATCTGTCTCCAGTGCTTCCTCAACATCTTTTTTCCTCACATAGGAATCTCCGTCTTTATTCAATATGAATTTTATCTTTTTTGATAATTCTAATGTACTCAGTACATTCATACATGTTTTTGTATTTTTTAATGTTGAAATTTCCGGTGTTACAATAAAATAAACACTTTCTGACAATTCCAATGCCTGAAGAACACAATCATCTAATGTTGGTCCTAAATCAAAAATAATGTAGTCATAAAATTCTTTTACAGCATCAACTATTTCATTAATATTGGAAGGTTTTACCATTTCTGCAAACTCAGGTGACTGTGGTGCTAAAAGTACACGCACACCTGAAGAATGTTCATACAAATAGCTTTTCACTGTTGCCAGACTGAAATCTTTCTCTTCTACCAAATCAGAAATGGTATCAAAAACAGGTATGTCCATAAAAACACCAACATCTCCAAACTGTAAATCCAAATCTATAAGCAAAACCTTTTTTCCTGTTTGTTGCAGAGCTACTGCCATATTTACAGCTACTGTGGTTTTGCCTGCGCCTCCTTTGGTTCCAAATACAGAGATAACCTTTGAATCATATTTTTGTTCTTCATTTTCGCTACCTCTATTTCTAATTTTGTTGATTTCCAAAACAATGTCTTGGCTTATTTGTTTTTTATCCACATCTGCTGTTAATACTTTTGCTATTCCACATTCCATAGCTTTTGAAAGCATCTGTATGTCACATACATTTGTAATTAAAATCATTACAATATTTTTTCTTGCCATGTATATATTTTCAAGTAATGTACAATACTCTTTTGTTAAAGTATCTGTAACTATTACAAGTGCATCCACAACAGTATTTAAAGCTTTTTTCACGCCATTTTCATCCAGCATAACTGTTCCAACATAATTAAACTGATTATTATTTAACAAGTCTTCTGCCTTATTTTTTTTGTCCATCGATGCCATTGCCAATATTTTATAATGTTTCATATTTTACCTTCTTTGTTTTTTTACTATTTTGAATGATCTGTTTTTTCTCTAAGTGCAACACTAAAATCGCTAATACCTGATAATATCAAACATTGTTTGGGTTCTAATAGCAAAGTAATATTCGCATTTACTTTTCCTTTCCCGCCTTCCACAACGTCTCCCAGCTTCAATATTTTTACGGCTGACAAAGCTACAATCTTTTTTTGTTCTTGCGAAGATCCTGTAATAATATCAATCAAATCTCCCTCAGCCAAATATCCGGCCAAATCCTGTTGAACGTCTACGTTAATTGTCATTGCTCTCATACCTTTAGGTATCTGATATGACAAGCCATTGTCGGCCTTTCCTGCCTCATATATTTTATTTGTTAAAATCTGTTCTCCTGCTACAATTTCTCTTTCAGTAATCTTTCCTACAACCTGTTCAACAGATTGTGCAGCATTTGCATGTGGTGATCCTTTCGGCATTGCTACTACCTGTAACATATCATTTTTTATTTCTGTGTACGGCTTTATATGTTTTGAAGCAACAACAACCTGAACTGTTTTTTGTCCTTCATTCTGTACTATTTCTTCGCCGTTTTTTTCATAGCCACTAAAAAAGCTATATAAAAGCACTCCACAAATTGCTGCGGAAACTATTGCAATAATATAAATTTTCTTCATGTTCGCTCCTTACTAAACTAAATAGATGTGACGCTACTGGATTTTGCATTATAATACTTTCCATAAAAAGTCTGTGCAACATACGTTATATTTTTTACCGGATACTCAACTGTTACATCTATTTTATCAGTAGTAATGTTAACAGTAATTTTTGCTCCTTTTCCATTATTCCAAAGATTTTCTTTTACCCTTGTCTCAATTTTTGACACCAGTTCATCCATATTTGTGGCATTATAATCGGAAACATACAAGGAGGCATATCGTGACCCTGCATAGGCAGCATTTTCCACTTTATACTGATTAGAGTATATCCATCCAAAATCTATTACTCCGCACAACAATGTTAGAAGAATTGGCAATACTATTGCAAATTCTACCAAAGATTGACCATTCTCCTTTCTAATTGTTCTCTTTATTCTGCCAATCATAAATGTCCTCCTTATTTTTTCAAAACAAAACAGGCAGGTCAAATCCTCAGACCTGTCCTACCTGTTACATGTTAAAAAAAGATTATTCAGTCGTTGCTTTTATTTTATCGCAGTTTCTAATTCGTTTGATGATTTTGTAAACACATCTTTAATGCTTCCGCTCAATGCACTTAAGACAGCAATAACAACAATTGCAATTAGTGCAATAATCAATGCGTATTCTACCATTCCCTGTCCACTTTCATCTTTAAAAAATCTCTTTAACATTTTTTGTCCTCCTTGATATTAATTATCTTTTTTATTAATGTTATTTTTTAACAACAGCACCTCTGTTGTTTCGAACCATCTAACAAAAGTTCATTACGACTACCATCGCCACTGCAATGAATGGCCCCATTGGAATCATTTGGTGTATCATCATCTTAACTGTCATCTTAGATTGAATTATCGTATACGCCAACACACATGTTCCCATAAGTACTATGGCATATAGTAAATTCATAATTCCTAAGGAAAAACCTACACATGCGGCAAGTTTTATATCTCCAGATCCAACACTTTTTGATAAAACTGCGGGTAATGAAAATATAACAAACCCGGCAACTAAACCAATCACTGAATATAAAATAGAGCATTCAGGAAATCCTTCTAACCCTATAATATTCGGAATGCTAAAAACCACTTTGATAATCAAAAGCGATAACAACAAATCATTTGGAATAATTCTATGATGCAGGTCTATCACAGCAATCATTTCACAAATCATTAGTACTAAGAAACAATAAATAGTCGAAAATGATATATCCTGTTTCCATATAATCACGGCTCCCATCACCGCCATCAAAATATGTAATATTATTTTTTCAATTTTCGACTGGCGACTATACACTATGTTCCTTCTCGATAAAAGTATCTGTTCTATAAAATCACATGGGATTTTAAGAACTGTTCCAATCAATGCACCGACAACAATTTTTATTGCCAGCATCTAAAACCTCCTTTTATTTCGTTCCGCACTTTTGTCATAACTATGGTATATCATACCTTTTTTTTCTTTTCTACATCTATGTTCCAAGCGTCAGTTTTTTGTTCCAAACGTATATATTGTAACATTTTTATTTTTCACATTAAAATTGACATCCTTTTTCAGTTGACAACTTTCTTGTTCAAAGGCATAATGAAGATAATAAATACGTAAAAAATTAATTCCGCATTTTGTTATATTATGAATATTATTTATTATGTTTTTGTATGTGAACATTTTATTGTTTAATTCAATGTTTTATATATAAACTATTTTGAAAGGATAAAAATATGATGAAATGGACTAAATATATAAAGAACGAAGATGGAGCATCCGCAGTTATTGTTGCGTTGATGCTCGTTGTTTTATTAAGTGCCGCTGCTTTGGCCGTTGATTTAGGTGCGGCATATTCCAAAAGTGCCAAAGTGCAAAATACATGTGATGCCGCTGCTCTTGCAGCCGCAAAGGAACTTCCAAACCAAAGTGACACAATATCAACAGCTAAGGAATATATAAAAAATAATGGGCTTGATCCCCAAAATGCAAAAATTACAATTAACGAAAGTGGTTCTAGAGTTGAAGTAAATATCAAAGAAAAAGTAAATACCGGTTTTGCCCGTGTTATTGGCATAAATTATTTAAAAGTAAATAAACATGCAATCGCAGGCAAAATCCTCACTCCCGTGGTAGTATCAAAAAAGAAAATAAATGCTATTTTTAATTATTTGCTTTTCCAGGGTAGTTCTGAAGATATGGTTTTTAACTCTAGTGGTATGGGTATTTATGGTCAGGTTCATGGTAATGGTAATATCAAAATAAATGCTGCGCTTTGTGCTTTAGGTGGTATCTCTGAATCTGGTAATGATCTGTATGCTACTAGTAACTTTCCTGTTATAAAGAAAAATGAATCCACCGGACAATTTGAAGAAGTAGGTACAGCAAAGATTCAATGGTATCCTTATCGTATTCAAATACAAATGAATGATGGTACCCTTATTGATGATATTACAAACTCTGAATATTATATTAAAGAAGAAGACAAGATTGCTATGCCTGATTTTATAACAGACAATGTAGATAAATTAGTTCCTTCCAGCAGACCAACATTACTTAGTTTTTCCGGATGGGATACCATTGATAGTGACATAAATAAGGTTTCCGGTAACAACGTTCATTTTACCGGTAAATCTGCTACACTAACAAAAAGTTTTTCTCATATAATTTATACAGATGGTGATTTGGAAATCAACTCCCGTACAAATGATATTGTTATAAACAATGACATATATTGTGATGGCAACTTAAAACTTTCAGCATATGGTTGTAAACTCACAGTTAATGGCAATATATATGTAAATGGCAATACAACATTTTCAACTAACGGTGACATAACAATTAACGGATCTATTTATTGTTGTCAGGATATTAATTCTGATGGTGGTTCTATTGGTAGGATAAATTGTGATTATGTATACTGTAACAATTTTGTTCCCGGTGGTCATGCCGATATTGCCGGAGTTTTAGTTGCAGAAAACAATATTCAATTTACAGCATCTTCAAATACAGTTTCCAGCTCGTTGGCTGTTGTCAGCAAAAATGGAAATATTGATTTAACTGCAGGCTCTCAGGAGTTCAACGGAATCGTTTATGCACCAAAAGGATCTATTTCCCTTGGTGGTGTCACAACAGTTCATGGTAATTTAATTGCCCAAAAGCTTAATTTAACTTCAGCAATTCAAATTTATCCTCTTACTGATGGAATTATTGATGATTTATATGACAAAGTTTTAAAAGATGAAACCACTGAATCAGCCACCACTTCAACTGACTCTGTTAAATTGATAGAATAAAATAAATGCCCTGTATTATTTTTTAAAATACTTATACATTACAAAACCAGCTACATTAACTTAGTAGCTGGTTTTATAATCTTTCTTTTCAACTTTTTATCCAAATAACCCTTTTTTTAATGATACAAGTGTTCATTTTTTATATTAATGTTTTAATTTAGTACTATTGCCTATTTTTCAGACTATATTCTTAACAATTTTTTTGAATATTATATTTCTATGCTTGTGATAAACATTCCGTTTTCCCACTTCAACTCAATATGTCCGTTATATTTTTCAATTACTTTATAAACATTTTTCATGCCATAGCCATGATTTTCTTTGTCATCCTTTGTGGACACTCCCGGTTCATATTGCCTTTTAGGTGAACTATTCTTTATTGTAATATAATTTTTATCGCGATAATTTCTAATTTCCATAAAGAGTTTTCTTGAACCCGAGCATTCAGCAATAGCTTCTTTTGCGTTATTCAACACATTTGCTAACAACACACACATATCTGTATTGCTAATACCAATATCTCTTTGGAATTTTCCAATAATTTGTATATCCAAAGGTCCTTGGCTTTTTATTTCTTTAATAGTTGCATTTATAATATAATCTGCTATAGGATTTTCTGTTTTGTATATTATGTCTGTTTCTATATATTCTTTAATATTGTTCAAATAATCTTTCATCTCATCATATTGCTTTTTTTCAAACAATACCTCTATTGCTGTCATATGTTTATTTACATCATGTTTGAAAGCTCGCAATTCTTCATCTTTTTTCATTACATTAAAATAATAATTTTTCTGATATTCGATACACTTTTCATTTAAAGCGTTAATTTCCATTAACTGTTTTCTGGAACTTTCCACATTTATATACAAAATACATAAAGCTACCACAAAAAATGATAAAACAATAAACGCAATAATAACAAGCCTACTTGTTCCATATGTTATTCCTCCCAAAACCATCCCCTGCATACACGCTGACACTATGCACATAGCTATAATAACCAGCACAACTAACAAATATTTTACAATGTGTATATCTCTTAATTTATCCCGAAGAATCATATTTTTCTTTTTCATAATAATACCTGTTATAACCAACGGTACCATACCTAAAATATTGGCTACTACATCTACAGTCCATGTTATAGAAGAATACTTATCTCCCATTGGAGTCATAGTCACACATATAAGCCACATCATCAAATCAATAAAGGATATAGTAAACCAAGACATTATTATTGTTAATATTTTTAATCTTAGTTGTTCTTTGTAGCACAAAAATACAAGAGCTGTAGCAAGTACTAAGCTTCCCAAAAAATTAAAATCCTGTTCAATATAAGTTTCAATGCCTATAATAACAAGAACCGGTATCATAAGAAAACGTAACTTGCTTATTGACGGAGTGAGTCCCACAATAAAATAATATATAATTGTTAATTTTAATGTTTCAAAAAGAAATATTAATAATGCTACCCACTCTTTCATCAGCAAAACCTCGCATTTTCTCTACAATACTTACTATATTCTTTCTTAAACCCACTTTTTAATCTTGAACTTACCGGCAATTCATATACATTGACAACTATTGTCTTATCTTTGATATGTTCAACATAAGCCATATTAATGATATATGTTCTATGTATTCTAATAAATCCCACACTTGTCAAAGTCATCTCCAATTGGGCACTTGTGCGCCTTATAGACGTTTCACTCCCATCCTTCAGATGCAAAATATTGTAAACATGTTCTGCTTCAATGTAACATATTTTTCTACTATCAATACCATCTATGTTTACAGTATTCATAACTCTTTTTATTGCACTGTCAAGTATAACCGGAAGCTGACTTTTCAAATAACATCTCGTGACAAATCCTATAACATTCACACCAAATGCCTGACTCATCATTTCATCATGACTTGTAACAAATATTATGATTGTTTCTTTTTTTCTGTTTTGAAAAATGTTTTTTACTGAAATTCCATCTACACCTTCCATCTCTATATCTAGAATAAGAATGTCAAGCTCTTCCTCTATCACTTGCTTTCCGTCTGAATAAGTTTCAATTTGAATATCTGTATTATATTTTTCTGCAACCTCTTTGCATACCATTGCAACTTGTTCTCTTATACAATTTTCATCATCGCATATTCCAATAATCATTTATTTTTCCTCTTAAGTGACTTAAATCTATTTTATCAAAAAAGTTTTTGTTACGGTTCCATAGCATGTAGTTCCTAGACCTGTAACAATTATTGTTGCTGTTCCACGCTTTTTATTGTTTTTGTATGTAACCTTGTAATCAAATGGAGTCTTGACACACCATCCACATTCACGCTTTTTCATTGCCTTACATTTTGCCACTGTATATTTTAATTTATACTTATTCTTCACGCCTTTTAAAGACTTGCAGTTTTTATTAAAATGATAACATGATGTTTTTGTAGATGTTGTATAACATTTTTTGTTTCCAAGACAATACAATTTTTTGCCTTTTATTTTTATTGTTGGAATTGGTGTTATTTTTTTACCTTTATATTTGTATGTTTTCTTAATTTCTTTTATCATTGAACTTTTCAGTTTAGGAAGTTGCTTTTGTGTTGTTAATTTTATTCCATTTTTGTCTACGTTATATGTAAGGTTTCCCTGCTTGTCCGTTCTACTTATGATACCACCAAGTTCCGTAATATTATATACAATATGGAAATTTGGTGCACCTTCCTTGTTGTTTGGTCCAACTGAAATAGCCACATATTCAGGTCTTACTTTCTTTAAAAATGTAGCTGACGTACTATAAAAGTTTCCATGATGTGCAGCCTTTAAAATATCGCAATTTACTTTTGCTTTTGGCAGTTTGTCCTCTACTTCTGAACGGGCATCACCTGTAAATAGGGCTGATTTTCCGGCACATGTTACCTTTACTACCAAGGATGAATTGTTACTGATTACTTCTTTTGACTTTAAAGTGCTCACATTTTTTGCATTTCTTCCATCTGCAATGACTTCAACTGTTGCATCGCCAACCTGATATTTTTCACCAACCTTAGGCGTGTACGCCTTACATCCATTTCCTTTAATGGCTTTCATTACGTTTTGTGTTAATCCATTATCCACAAAATAACTTGAGTACCATGTTGTATCCACAGGGTAATTTCTAATCACCTGGTTAAGGCCACCTACATGATCTCCGTCCCAATGGGAGGAAATAACAAGGTCAATTTTCTTTGTTCCTGACTTTTTCAAATAATTCATAATAGTGTCAACATATTCATATTTGCCACCATCAATAACCATAAAATGTCCTTTGCTTTCTATTACGGCAGCATCACCATGCTTAACATTTAGAAAAGTAATCTTCATAGATGGATTGTCTGACGAAGCTGATATGGTTATTGCCATAGCCATGGTTGCAACTACTGTAATAAATAATGCTAATAATTTCTTTTTCATATTTTTCTCCTTGTATTCTTTTATTATATAATTTTGAGTGATTTTAGTTCTTTCATTCTCTATATTATAACATACTGCTATGCTTTATCTACATATTCTCTATATCTTCTCAGAAATGTGGATTTGCTAATTCCCAATCTTTGAGCAGCCTTAATACTGTTAATTTTCTTAGATTGGTAATCAAAGAAAATCTCCTGTGTGGCAAGTTTATCAAGCTTTATTCTTGTACGGCCTTTATAATGTCCTTTCTTTGCAGACTGTGCTATACCGGCACTTCTACGTGAATCTAAAAATTTACGTTCAGTACTATATAATGCCTTTAATAAATCATAGTATTGCTTTCGATTTTCATCTCCGATATTTAGTAATGGAGATATCACCTTGTCACCATAGCAAATTGTCTCCAACAGCTTACGACAAATTACTGCACTTCTATTTCCAAGTTCTTTTATCGACTCCACCTCTAACGTTTTGTCTTCCGGACGCCCAACATACAGTTTATCTCCTGAATATTGCGTATCTGTTCTAATTAACCACTCTAATTGATTCAAATACTGCATATCACATTCTTTTAGCAACTCCCACAAATCTTCTCTGTTCTTTGATGGAGCGCGTTCACTGATAAAAACCGGAACAATATTTTCTCTAATATAGCGCTCCTTTTTCAAATCCAAATCAAGACCTGGTATTCCTTGAAAATCTTTCGCATCTAAAAGTTCAATCACACTGTAGTTAGGTTTTATTTCATATACAAAATTCTCGTTTTCCCACAAAGTATAAACTATCTCTGCGACTTTATATACAAAATTATATTCATCCTGTAAACAGATATCTCCTTGGGTTACTAGCTTTTTCATTTTATCAACCTCTTTTACATAATTTCTCAAACGATGACAAAAGTATTTTATCATATCTTGCTGTTAGTATATGTTTATAAAATAATCTTTGAGTTTCCGAAATTAATGGAGTTTCATTAATAAGTTTTTCGGCTTTGTTCATATCAAGTTTAGCTACTACATATCGTAAAGCCTCATTACATTCTTCAAACTGAAGACTGTTAATTACTTCGAAATAAGAACTCTTTATCCCATTAAGTTTTATCTGAGATGTTGAAAACTTGTAAATTCTTTTATCCGTTTCCACTTCTGATTTCATGATTTCTTCCATCTCTGCTTCATCTACTAAATTAGGGAACAAACATGAACCATTGTCAAATATTGGGGCTATTGTATACTTGTTGTCTTCTTTTAAAAATCCCCAGTTAGCTCCATGACGATCAAAATTTCCAAGTAAAGCATCCATTATATATATTCTCCAAAACATCGAAATTGTTTCCTGAACATTTGTAAGTTTTAAATTGTCACGAAGCATTTCCATAATATCTTCATAATCATATTGGTATGTTTCTTTATCCTGATCTAATGTACTCTCACCTACATCATTAAATGGAACAAATTGCTTTCCCTGAACATTAAAATCTTTGCAAGCTACCACTTCTTCGCCATGTCTATATCCCAGATAAGTCTTATGAGTCTCAAATCCACATATTTCAAAAATATGAGAACCTATAAACTCCGATACATGATTATTTCTCTTTCCAAATGCAGTATGCTTTTGAAATTTAATCATATAGTTCTCTCCATCAACGGAAATACCCTCTTTTCTTTCGGAGCCACCATAATACTTTCCATTAAGTTCATATTCAGAAAAATCAATTGCCTCAATCATTTTATTCTCCAACTAATATTTGTTGAAGTAAGTATAATTTATATGCCTTTTTAAGTCAATAGAATTTCACTTTTATTTTGATTTATATGTGTTAATTCAAAAAAAACGTTCTAAAATTTCTTTTAGAACGTGTCATTTTTTTCTACTGCTTCTTTCTTATACCAGGCAAATACTTTAGAATCTCCGACCTGTAATAAGAGTCTATTTTTAAAAATTGTCCATGCACTTTTTCTTTTTAATTCCTATTCTAGTTCCCCATAAATATACTTCTGCTGTTGTGTTCATATATTATTCATCTCCCCATTTAAATTTTTTATTGCTTTTGATTTTTTTATAAACTCGCTGTCTTGTTTTCTCATTTAAGTAAAAAGATGGTCGCTTTGTCTGATCTGGAATAAGTAAGTCTATATTATTATCTAAATCAAGTGCAGACAATATTTTAATTAGACTCTCAAGTTGAATTGATGATCCCTGTTCTAATCTTGATATACTTCGAACAGATATCCCCGACTCACGCTCTAAATCTTTCTGTGAAATTCCTGCATTTACACGATATTGTTTTATTCTATTTCCTATTAATTTCTGATATTCGTCACAACTTAATTTGTTCATTTTAATACGTCACCTTTTTATCGTTATAATAATATATTAATGCAACATGCCATTTTTGTCTAGTTATTTTAATATATTGCTATTACACGCCATTTTTGTCTAGTTGTTTTAATATTTTCAAACTTTAATACTATTCTTTCCAATATATTTTATTACATGCGTTTCAATTCATCATACATTCGAATATACATATCCATCTGTCAGAAAACCAATCCTGGCTGCATCATCTTCTGCGAAAGAAGCGAATTCCTTCAAGTGTTTTCATTCGTCTGTACTCTGAAAGACGTCATATCATATTCAAGGGTTGTCACATCTTCTCTGAAACGGTCTACCCTGAAATTGATTGTGTTCACATCAATCACAATCTCGTTAAAGAGCGTTATTTGTGTCATTTCTCGGGGCGAAAATCGGGGTAAATATCCCTTTCTAAGCATTTCAAAAAGCACATAAGGTATTTGTACTAACCTGTGGTTATGTATTGAATTATAGGTTTTGGGTAACAAAAAACACCGTATTGCTACGATGTTTTTCTATCTAATATTTTTGTATCTACTACTCAAAAAATACCTTTATTATATTTGAATTGACCATAAAGAATCAAACCTAATCCGATAATAATCGCTGGCAGAATGATATAATCTATAATTATTTCACTCCAAAACGAAACAATAAAACCTAATA
>URQO01000014.1 GCA_900550135.1 uncultured Eubacterium sp. | reverse complement strand
AAGGCCTATTAATTATATTTAAATATTTAATTTACAGAAAAACTTTCACACTCTCTCAAAATTTTTAATAATACAATTAATTTCTAACATTTCATATGAAAATTAATAATTGCCAAGTATTTTCATATTAAGAGATTCTGCATTAATTCCACTAAGAGCGTTTACAACTCCTGCCTGTGTTGCCTTGCCTTCAAATTCAACATAAAATCTATATTCCCACTTTTTCTCAGGAACAGGACGCGATTCAATTCTTGTCATATTAAGGTCGTTGTAAATAATGTGAGACAACATCTGATACAAAGTACCACTTTCATGAGGCATTTCAAAACTAATACATATATGATCCGCATTTCTTCTTGCAACTCTATCCTTGCTTACAATGATAAACTTTGTTGTGTTTGTATCATTAAAATTGATGCCTCTATGCAAAATATCAAGTCCATAGATGTTTGCTGCATTTGCACTGGCAATACATCCTCTTGATTTGTCACTCTGTTCTGAAATATATCTGGCACTTATGGCAGTATTGGCAAGGTTTACTTTTCCCCAGCCATGTTCTTCAATAAACTTATTGCTCTGCATAAATGCCTGTGGATGAGAATATACATCCTTTATATCTTCAATTTTGCTACCTTTTATACCACATAAACAATGCTCAATTTTAACATCAAATGTATCTACAATACAGTTTGAAAACTCAACAAGTAAATCATATACATCCGTAACAATACCTGCTGATGAGTTTTCCATTGGAAGCACTGCGTAGTTCGCTTTACCGTCTCTTACCCATTTCATTGCTTCCCTAAATGTAGTCACATTAACATATTCTGCCTTATCCTTAAAATATTCTGTAGCAGCCTGCTGGGAGTATGCTCCGGGAATTCCCTGATATACAACCTTAATGTCATCTGTAGGAAGGCTGTCAACTATATCAAATCCAATATCGTTATTTACTCCTTCTTCAGTCAGCATCTTGTACTGCATCTTTCTGCTCATAGCCATAATCTGCTCAAAAAGTTCCTCCACACCATGAGAATAAAATCTGTTTGAAGCTTTTTCTTTTAAAGTAGCGATTTTGTCAAGTTCTCTTTTTCTGTCTAAAACAGGCTTACCTGTATGAAGTTTGTATTCTGCAACATCTTTACATACATCCATTCGTCTCTCAAATAATCTTACAATTTCGCTATCTATTTGGTCTATTTCGTTTCTGCTTTCCAGTAAATCTTTCATTGTAATAAATGCCTTTCTTTTGTCATTTTAATCTTCCTGTATATTTTGTTTTGAACATCCACTGCAACCACTACAGCCACCGCAACCATTGTCAGATTTCAATTCTTCAAGCATTTGACTAACCGTCTTTTTATAAATTGGATGAACCCTGTATGGTGCTATTTGATTCAGTGGTTCAAGTACAAACAGTCTTTTATGCATTTCCACATGGGGAATTTTAAGTTCGGGCAAATCTATTATTTCATCGTCATAGAAAATAATATCTATATCCAAAGTTCTTGGCCCCCAGTGTATTTCCCTTGTTCTACCCTGAATATGTTCTATCTCATTTACTTTTTTAAGTAAATCTGTTGGTGAATATAATGTTTGGATTTCTAGGCATCCATTTAAAAATGTATCCTGTTCTACAGGTCCGTATGGCTCTGTTTCAAGATACTTTGAAACAACATTTACCCTGCAGTTTTCATCATCATAAATACCATCCACTGCACTGTTTAAGAACTCTTCTTTATCTCCAATGTTTGAGCCAATAGACAATATGACATTATGCCATTTTCTCGTTACCGACACTGCCACAGTGTCAAATGGTTCTTCTATTGGTGCCTCAGGTTTGTATATTGTAAAATCAATTTCCTTTATTTTAGGAAATGTTTTTAAAATATAATCACTACACTGTACTGCCACAGCTTCAATTAAATCAAATCTGTTTTTTGTCATAAATTCTTTAATCCTGCTACAAACCAATGCATAATTGACCGTATAATCCAATTCATCACTATAACCCGGATTTGTAATATCTGTATACATATTGACATCTACATAAAAATCCTGACCATTTTTCTTTTCTTCTTCCATACAGCCATGATATGCAAACACCTTTAATTTTCTTATTTTAATACAATCTTTCATTTTTTATTGCCTTTGCCATCATTAGAGCCTGATAGTTTTCTTTTACGTCGTGGACTCTAAATATGCTGCATCCCTTCTCATAACCCATCACTGTTGTTGCCACTGTTCCTGCCATTCTGTCATCCTTGTCCACATTCAAAGTAAGACCAATAACTGATTTTCTTGATGTGCCAAGTAAAATTGGATAACCAAGCTGCTGTAATGCGTCTACATTTTTTATAATTGACAGATTCTGCTCATAATCTTTTCCAAATCCAACTCCCGGATCTAAAACTATCTGTGAATCTTTTACTCCTGCATTATGAGCTATATCAACAGATTCTTTTAATTCAGCTACCACATCTTTTACATAACTTTCATACTGAGTGTTGTCCTTATTGTGCATGACACAGGCTGCAACACCTGACTGTGCTATTACTTCTGCCATGTCCTTATTTCCCCACTTTAATCCCCAGATGTCATTTATCATGTCAACGCCTGCATCAACGCCTGCTTTTGCCACCTGAGTTTTGTAAGTATCCAGTGATACACATATATCAAATCTTCGCTTTATTGCCTCAATAACAGGCACTACTCTTTCTATTTCTTCATCATCACTGATTAAAGTATAACCGGGTCTTGTAGATTCACCACCTACATCAATAATCTTTGCACCATCCTTTATCATCTGTTCTGTATGAGAAAGCGCTGCATCCATATTGTTCCATTTGCCACCATCGGAAAATGAGTCCGGTGTTACATTTAATATTCCCATAATAATTGGGTCATTTTCTAAATCAAAATTATAATTTCCTATTTTCATTTATATTCCTTTTCTTATATATTTGTAAGTATTTTTTAATCTTTTGATTTCCTATATTTTTAACCTGATAATTTTATTACAAGTTTAAAATATCATTTTTATAATAAACATTAACTACTCTTTAAGACATTTATTTTTCAATAAGATAAATAATGTCACGTCTTAAGTTTTCGTCTGTTTCAAATACACCTTTTGCTGCAAAGGTTGTAGTTTTACTACCGGGCTTTTTGATGCCTCTTGCAGACATACACATATGCTCTGCTTCGACCATTACAAACACACCTTTTGCTCCAAGACAATCTTCTATGGCATCTGCTATCTGATTGGTCATCTGTTCCTGAATCTGCAATCTTCTTGCATATACTTCTACTGTTCTTGCCAGTTTGCTAATGCCCACTACCCTTCCGTTTGGAATATATGCAATATGAGCCTTTCCATAAAATGGCATAAGATGATGTTCACATGTGGAATAAAATGTAATGTCCTTTTCTATAACCACATTTTCATTGTCACAGGAAAATGTTTTTGAAAGGTGTTCCATAGGATCCTGATTCATACCTGCACACAACTCTTCATACATCCTTGCTACTCTGTTGGGAGTATCCACAAGGCCTTCTCTTGTAGTGTCTTCTCCAATACCTTCTAATAATAATCTTATTCCCTCTTCAATCTTATCTTTATCAAACATCAATAGTTCTCTCCTTTTGGGCTATAACTGCCTGCTTTATATCCTTCAAATGCGATAATGAACCAAATGCCAAAATCATGTCACTGTCACCGGACTGTACCTGATTAAAAGCTATTTCCACAGCTTTATATATCTGTTCTATATATTGTACATTTTTGTTGTATTTTAAAACTGTTTCTGCCAACTTTTCTCCGCTAAGGGCTCTTTTATTATTTGGCGTAACTGTAATAATATTGGTTGCTTTTTTTGATATAATTCTTGATTCTTCTTCAAAATCCTTGTCAGCCAACACACCCATTATAAAGGTAATTCGTTTATTTGTAAAATATAAATCTATGGAATCCGAAAGCTGACTTATTGCGCCGGGATTATGTGCACCATCTATTATGAATAACGGTCTTTTACTTATTATCTCCATACGTCCCTTCCACTGAGCCTTAGATATGCCTTCTTCTATAAATGGTTCTATATTTAAAGTCAGTTTCTGTGGCTTAGTCGTAACCATTATGCCATCCAAGCCAAAATCAGATTCATTTATTTCTCCATTCAAAACAGTGGTAGTCTTTGTTGTGATAGTTTTTCCATCTAAAGTAAGCGCCGCCTCTATTGCTGCTGCCACATTATTTTTCTGATATGTTCCAAGCATATTGATGGTTGCATTGTACTCTTTTTGGTTTGTGGCTTTATACTTTACATTGTTTTTGTTTCCATCAAATGATAAATCAGCAACTTTCGCACAAATATATGGGCTATTTTTTTGATTTGCCTTATTTATTATAACGTCTGTAGCCCCTTTACTTTGACTTGCAATAACTACAGGACATTTTTTTTTGATTATTCCTGATTTTACTATTGCAATCTGTTCTATTGTATCTCCTAAAAATGCAGTATGATCAAGAGAAATATCTGATATGATGCTACAAAGATTTTTTTCAAAAACATTGGTAGCGTCGCTTTCTCCACCCATGCCACATTCCACAAGCACTATCTGGCAATTGTTTCTGCTGAAATATTCAAACGCCAGTGCTGTTTCAATTTCAAAAGATGTTGGGTGAAACCCCTTTGTTTCAAAAATTTTCTGACATTTTTCTTTTATTTTTGAAATTATGTCTGCCAACTGCAACTTTTCTATATTTTGATTATTTATCTGTATAATTTCATCATCTTCGAAAACAGCCGGAGAACTATATCTTCCTACCTTATATCCTGCTGTCATTAATATACTGCTAAGAAAAGCCATTGTAGAACCTTTCCCATTTGTTCCTGCAATATGTACTATATTTAAATTGTTTTGCGGATTTCCCATTTCATTCAGTAATGTTTTAATGCTTTCAAGCCCTAACACACTACCATATTTTTTTGTACTTTCTATAAACTGTTTTGCTTCAATATAATTCATAATTTACCATTCCTGATTTTTATTTTTATTGAATTTACATTCAAAATAACACGTACGGCATATTAAAATATGCACAGCTTGAGCTCTCCCCTCTTCTTGTGCATAACAAAAGTGTAGTTCTAACAACCGAATGTATTTCAGTTATTCAAACTGCACCTTATATTTTATTATTTGTTTTCAGTTAAAAATCTGGCTGAAATGTATCCTTCTATACCATTCCAAACTACATGGCTCCAACCTTTTTCAGTTCCTAGCACCTGTACTTTTGAACCTTTGTCAACAATGTCAATAATATTTGAGCCCTTTTCTTTTGGCTTTCTTCTGATGTTTACATCATCATTTGTATACATGGTCTTACCTGTGGCAACCTTCTTTGTAGTCTCCGGTGCACTTGTTGTAGTTTCTTTTGCTTTAGTTTCATCTGAAATTGTAGTTTCAGGCTCTTTTGTAGTCTCCGAAGCCATAGTCTGTGCAGATGCTTCTGTTGTAGCCTCCTGTGTTGTAACAGCTTCTGTAGCTTCTTCTGTTGTCTCATTAATATAAGTTGTCTCAGGTTCCTTCGTAGTAGGCACTTCTGAATCACTCTTTGATGAAGCTGAAGCTGCAATAATAATAATCACTACAAGAACAACTACCAATGCTCCTAAAGCTCCTAATGTGATTTTTCTTTTCTTTAACTGTTTTTCTTTTCTAAGTTCTGCATTTCTTTTTCTGTTTTCTATTAATTTTCTAGTTTCTTCATCGTATGGCATCTTTGTTCACCCTCTTAATGTAATAATTCTTCTTCGTCAATAATCTCATCATATTCGCCGTCTTCTACCAATTCATCAAATGCTTGTGATGCAAGGTAAAACTCAGCTTCTGTTTCTATATTGTCAAGTCCCGGCTCTCCGTTTTCATCTTCGAAATATCTGTAAATGAAAACCTCACCTTCTTCATTTTCAGGACCTTCTGTTGGAAGTAATGCTATATAATCCTTTCCCTCTGCCTCGAAAATGCTTACAACAAGACAATCAACCTCACTGTCATCTTCTAATGTAAGTGTGACAAATAAGTCTTCATCGTCTTCTAACTGGTTATTTCCCATATTTCCCTCTTTTCTGTGCAACGCACTTTTTAATATGATAACTTTATCAAAATAATTATAAAAATGCAATATGGTAGGTTCTTTTTTAAATAAATGTTCACACACTCTTAACTATTTCCTGCATAAATATGGATTCTTCAACTTTGCACCCCAGATTTTCCATCACACCATAAACATAAAGATATTTTTTTGCCCTTGTAATGGCCACATAAAATACTCTTCGTTCCTCTTCATAGTCTTTGGTCAAAACTGCCTTTGATGTAGGAATCACTCCCTGTATTACGTCAATAACAAATACAGCTTCAAATTCCAAACCCTTAGAACTGTGCATAGTCATTATATTAATCTCATCTTCACTATATTTTTCATTGTTTTTGTACTTACTATTACATGTATTGTTTGTATGGCAATCATTTTCCACATTGCCAATCCATTGTTCCAAAGTTGCAAATTTTCCACCGTCCTGCCTTACCTTTTCTACATGTTCTAAAAGTGTTGCTATTTTAATTTTATTTTCTTTTGCATATTCATACAGATATTTTTCATATCCTACGCCTTTTAAAATATATGTAACAGCTGTGGTGGGCTTTAGTTTTTTAATCATTTCCAAATCAAAATTCAACTTTTCTATTGTGTTAACCATTTCCCTGTTGTGAATATACATCTGTTTCATCTTTAGCAGACTCATATTTTCCATGCTTAATACATTTCTGCTGATACATCTTGCAGGCTTGTTAATTATACGAACAAGATTTATATTTTCTACTGTTGAAATTCGGTCCTTTAAAAGCGCTGCTTTAACATATGATATAATGTCCATTCCTACCATTGTTTTATAAACAGTCTTTTGTCCCCCCGCTGATTTGCTTTTTATATGCCTGTTCATCAAATGTTTTTCTATTTCATTTATTTGTGCATTGTTTCTAACTAAAACAGCAATTTCTTTTGATGGTACTCCCTGCTTATTTAATTCTTTAATCTTTTTTGCCACATTTTCCAGTTCTTCAAACTGATTTTTAAAAAGTTTTATTTCCGGATCTTTAAAAAATCTTTTTTCTGCTTTTATATTTTTGACAAAACGCTCCCTGTTGTTTTTTATAAGCAAATTGGAAATTTCCACAATATTTGCCGTAGAACGGTAATTTATGTTTAAAATAATTTCCCTGTAATCATTAAAATCCTGACCAAACTTAAACATCAGTTTCGGGCAGGCTCCCCTAAACCCATAAATAGACTGGTCGTCATCTCCTACAATAAATAAATTATTTTCAGGTTCTGCCAACAACCTGACAACCTGATACTGAATCATATTTATATCTTGAAATTCATCTATTAATATATACTGATAAACCTGTTGCCATTTTTTCAAAATTGAAGGGTTTTCTTTTAACAAACTAAAACAATCCGCCAACATATCATCAAAATCAATTTTTCCCTGTAATTTCAGTTCTTTGCTATACTCATTGTAAATACTCCTAAATTCTTCCATTGTGGTGGATTTGGGGCAATATTGATTTATCGGCAGCATATTCCCTTTTACATTACTTATGTCACCTGACGTATTACTTAAATAATCATTCATTGACCTTACGTTTATTCTTTTGCGTATAGCTATCTCTTTTAAGATTTGATTTTTTTCATAGTCTCTTAGAATGTTCTTGGCTGTATAATTCTTTTCAATTCTAAGAATTTTAAAATACACACTGTGAAAAGTACCAAATGCCACCGGATAGCTTACACCGGTGGCATTACTTTTCTTCATTACCTGCAAAAATTTTTCCTTCATGTGTTCAGCTGCTTTTTTGGTAAATGTAATAACCAATATTTTGTCAGGGGCTACTCCTTTTTCAATAAGATGTTTTATCCTGTGGGTAATCACTGTTGTTTTCCCTGAGCCCGGACCTGCCAACACCATGGACTGTCCGGTCATAAATGATATTGCTTCCATTTGAGATTTATTAAAATTCATATTTACCTTTCCGGCTGTGTTTTCTCCCCTTTTACAATATCACTTATTGACTGAATTTTCAATGTCTGTTTTTGCAAACAATTTTCTGATTTGATTTTATTTCAAATAAATCATTTTTTACTTGATATTTATTTAAATTATTTCTCTTACTCCATTTTATTTAAATCATTTATTGTTGATTCTTATTTCCTTATTTTTATTGATTTTGTGTAAGACCATTTTCCTGTCTTTTTGTTATTTACCGCTCTAACTCTTACAAAATACTTTTTATTCTTTTTAAGTTTCTTTAATTTACATTTTGTTGTCTTGACGGTAATTGTTTTTGTTTTATATTTCTTTGCTTTACCAAACTTTTTGTTTAATGAATACTGTACCTGATATTTCTTTGCATTTGCAACCTTTTTCCATTTTACCAATGCTGTTTTTTTCTTTACATTAGTAATTGATGTAATTTTTGCTTTCTGCAATGACAAATTCTCTTTTTTCACATTTTGAGTTTTTTCTCCTGTGATTTTTAAGTACTCTCCACCGGCAGAATAACTGAAAACATCGTAATGATTTTTTTCTTTCTTAACAAAATTTGAAGGTATTTCAGTTAATTCTTCCATCCCTTTAACAGGAACTGCAATGCAACCATAATCTGCATATTCTACCATGTTATACACTGTCACCTGTCTTGTCTCAGTATTTGTATCAACATTGTGAATTGTTTTGTCTATTACCCCATATTCCTTATTATCAGTGCTATCCACATACATTGCAAAGCTGTGTTTCCATCTGTCTAAAGCCAATACATCTTTTAAGTATTCCGGATTGTATTCATCTTCCATTACTGCTTTATACCCCTTCTTTGTTGGATCAACTTTTTCTTCCACCAATATGCCGATTGTTCCAAGTGTTTCATCTTCTTTAATTTCAAACATCTTATATTCACCGGTAGGCTCAAAACTCTCATCGTCCCAAATTGTTCTTCCACCATAAATTTTTCCATCTTTTTCAAACTTGCGTAACCATTCTCTTTCTGAAGAATCAATGGCTTTAATATATTCATTTATTGTGTATTTGTCTTTAATTTGTTTTACATTAAGATTTGATGAAGTCTTACCTTCTATTTGTATCGCCTGTTTTTTGTTAGCATTTGTTGTTAATGAAGATTGTATTACAGAATTTCCTTTGCCCGCATACATTTCCAGAGTTACATTCTTTTCGATTTTCAAAAGACCTTTTGTTGATTCAGCTCTAACGTCAATTGCTGCGTCTACTTTTTTATCTTTATTAAGAATTAATGTACCATCTCCTGTAATTGTAAGGTTTGATCCGTATCCGTCTCCCCAAACCATAATTCCCATCAATGAGTTGGTTCCTTTAACAGCAATTTTAAAATCCTCACCCATCATATTTGCAGATATACCATAGAGTTTTGAAACATTGTTTAATGTCAGTGTGTTAGTTTTCCTGTCATAACTAACTCCTTTAATTGTTCCTGTTTTAATATTTTTGTTGGCTGTATAAATCTGAACATTTTCATTTTCACCATAGAAAATTATAAATGCCGGCGAACCTGCTTCTTCATATGGTCCATTGTTTGCCGCAAAAACTGTTACACCTGCCATTGTTGTAAATAACGCAATTACCAATAATAAACTTAAAAATCTTAATCTTTTCATGTAATGCTCCTTTCCTTTTTCAAAATATTTATATGAGCATTATCCATAAAAAAGGCAAAAAAAGTAAGTTTACATTTGTCTCAACCTACTTTTTCTGCCTTCTTTTATCTGATTTTAACTTTTATCTTTTTAAACCATTGTCTACAAGCCCCGATATAATCTCATGCACTTTTTATCTAATAATCAATGCAGACATGTTTTTTACTTACTCCATCTGTAAAAAAATTTGATTAATTCAACTCTATTTTCTGTATCTGTTTTATTTGTTATATTGGAAATATGTCTGTACAATGCTGCCCTTGAAATATAAAGACTTTTTGCAATATTTTGAACACTGTCATTTGACTTTATAAGTTCTTTTAAAACCTCTTTTTCTCTTGGAGTCAGTTTGTACTGTTGGCAAAATTCATTTACTTTTTCTTCATCAGTTGTACTGCTACTTTTTGTTGTATCGTTTTTCATCTTTGCATACACACTCTGATAGATCAGCATGGTAATACTAATTAATACAAACAGCACAAGTGAAATTGTAGTAATTAAAACTACATTTTTGCTTTCAAACAATTTGATTGAGCCCAATGCAATAAAGGCCGCACAAAAATTGTTAACACATCTTCCTAATCCTGCAAAAACTCTTACATGCTCTGTGTAAAGTGAAAGTTCCATAAATGCTGTGGAAAAATAGGTAACAAAAAATCCTGCCGACAAATAAAATACTATAAGTCCCACCATAAATGAACCACCTGTAACTATCACCAAGATGCTGATGGTTGAAAGTAATGTTACGCTGTACATAATTATGCTCATAAACTTTCTCTTTTTTATGTCAAACAATATTCCTGCCACAATTCCACTTAACGCAAGTAAAATACGTGGAAGCTGTCCTATGTCAGTTGTTCCTTTTGCGTGATACAAAGTCACTACATTATCCAATGTTGAAAATACACATGACATTAAAATTACAACTACAATTAAAAGTGCAATAAGTCCTGTACTTCTTTCATCTTTCTTTCTCACTTTGTTTTGAATGCAGATTCTATAATCATCTTTTTCATTGCTGATATCAATTGATTCTTTTGGCTCTGCTTCATTTTCATAAAAGATACCACTTTCTACTTTTACAATGATATAACAGGTAAGCATCATGTACACTGCAATAAGCATCAATTCTATTTTAGGATTGCTTATAATATTGTTTGATATAAATTGTAACATAAGACCTATTCCATATGAAATACCTACAACTTTTGCAAGGTCTTTTGAATGTCCAAGCATTTTTGTCACCTGAAAATATATGTTACTTCCAATGCAACCAAATATTATAAACAAACATCCTGCCACAATAATTAACGGTGTATATTTTTCTATGGTATTTATGCTATAAAATAGTGTAACAGAAAATCCGGATATGACCACTATAACCTGTTTGCTGATATTTTTAATCTCCATAACAATGGGATAAATTATAAATCCAATAATGCTTGCCCCAAGTACATATCCCTGTGCCAGTACCACACTGCGTGAGTTGGCAATTGTAGCCACTATATTGTCAAACAAATATTCTGTTCCAAGAAATATAAATATATAAAATGATAATAGTATTGTTGATATTATCAGTCTGTTGTCTGTTTTTTTCATTTAAGTCTCCTGTCTGAAAAGTTACGTTCATTATAATAAAAACCGGTCACTGTTCGCAACCGGATTTTATGTTTATTTGTCATTATTCTGACAACATTTCTATTCCCTTTTTAATTCTCTCTAGAGACTCTTCTTTTCCAAGCACTTCCATAATTTCAAATGCTCCTGCAGGTGTCATCTGTTTTCCTGACACAGCTGTACGAAGTGGCCACAATGCCTGACCATTTTTACATTCTTTCTTTTTAATATAGTCAAATACTAAATCATGTAAGCCCTGTACAGAGTAATCATCAGTTTCTTCTAAAATTGGAAGTAATTCCTGCAACACTTCTAATGAGTTTTCAGAATTTGTCTTCATCTTTTTGTGAGTGTACATTTCTGTGCTGTACTCAGGCAATTCCTGGAAGAAATCAATCAAATCACCTATTTCAGGGAATGTTTCGATTCTTGTCTTTACCATATCCATGATTGTTTCGAGATTTAAGTCTTTCTTGATTACTTCTTTTACATATGGTCTTGCCATTTCATAGAACTTTTCATTGTCCATGGCTTTGATGTATTCGCCGTTCATCCATTTTAACTTTGTAATATCAAACACTGATGGGCTTTTGTTTACTTTATGGTAATCAAAATTCTTGATTAACTCATCAAGTGAGAATATTTCCTGATTATCTTCAGGACTCCATCCTAAAAGTGCAATATAGTTTACAATTGCTTCAGGTAAAAATCCCTGCTCAACCAAATCTTCATATGAAGAATGTCCTGAACGTTTGCTTAACTTTTTATGATTTTCATCTGTAATAAGTGGAAGGTGTACATACTTTGGTGCTTCCCAACCAAATGCTTCATAAAGTCTCTGATACTTTGGTGAAGATGAAATGTATTCATTTCCTCTTACTACATGAGTAATTTCCTGCAAATGATCGTCAATTACATTTGCAAAGTTGTATGTTGGATATCCGTCTGACTTAATTAAAATCATATCATCCAATTCTTTGTTTTCAACTGTGATTTCTCCATACAACTCATCAACAAAAGTTGTTGTACCTTCTGTTGGCATATTCATACGGATAACATATGGCTTTTTTGCATCTAAATTTGCCTGAATTTCTTCTTTTGAAAGGTGAAGACAATGCTTATCATACATTGTAATTTCCTTGCCATCTTCTCCTACTGAAGTTTTAAGTGTTGCAAGTCTTTCCTTGTCACAGAAACAGTAATAAGCATCTCCTGTTTCAATAAGTTTCTTTGCATATTTAAGATATAATCCTGATGCCTGACGTTCACTTTGAATGTATGGTCCAAATCCCTTATCCTTGTCCGGACCTTCGTCATGCTTTAATCCTGTTGCTTCAAGGGTTCTGTAAATAATATCTACAGCTCCTTCAACATAACGCTCCCTATCTGTATCTTCTATTCTTAAAATAAAATCTCCACCTGCATGCTTTGCAATTAAAAATTCATATAATGCTGTTCTTAAATTTCCTACATGCATCCTTCCTGTTGGACTAGGTGCAAATCTTGTTCTTACTTTTGACATTGTATTATCTCCTCATAAAACATATATTGACAAAAAGTCGTATTAATTATACGGCTTTTTCATTTCATTCGCAAGACCTAACCGGCAATATAAAAGAGCATCTTAGTGTTAAAACTAACATGCCCCTCTACATTTCACATTTATTTTAGGTTGTTTAAATATTCTGTTACATCTCTAAGTGAATTCTTAAATGAATCATCTGTTGAATTGTCAAAAAGGAATATATTCTTAATTCCTTCAGGAACTGTGAAGTTCTGACCACTGATGTATTCATCCCAATGTTCTAACTTCCAAGTATCTCTGTCTGAATTACGCTTAATCATCCTCTGTCTGCATACTTCCTTATCACACTGTACCCATACAACAACTAATTCAGCATTTTTCTTTTTAAGTAAATCCTGTCTAAGCTTCTCCATGTATCCGGGTGTTCTTACCTCTCTTGTATATGGAGCATTGATAAATACTGTATCATTATACTCTAATGCTTCCATGGCAAGTTCCATAACACAGTCATATTCCGGATCTCTAATCTGTGCTTCAAAGAAATCCGAACTTCTGTTATATTCCTCACCTGCAACTTCAAAAATCTTTTTTGATAAAATAATAAGTGTATCCTTATCTAAATATACACAATTTGGCATTGCCTTTGCAATTTTTCTTGTTACAAATGTTTTACCACATGCCGGTGGTGATGTTACCAAAATCAATTTCTTCATAATATGCACCTCTTCTATATAATATAAATAAATTAAAATCGTTTCAAATCAAACACAATTTCCATATATAATACCACTTTTATATGTTTTTCGTCAACTAAAATAAACAAATATTTACAAATTTAATTTTACTTCTACAGGCATATCTATTTTTAGACTGTCTTCCGTTACATCACAATCATATGCAAGAATTTTAACTCCTGATTTTTCAGCCTTTTTTAACACTTCTGCAAACTCCTTATGGGTTTCAATATTTGGGGTAAAATATTTCACACCCTTCATTTGTATTACAAATATAATAAAAGAATCATATCCTTCCTTTTTTGCTTTTATCAAATGCTCTATATGTTTCACTGCCCTGTCACTTGGTGCATCAGGAAACATTGCCACATGGTTCTTTTCAAGAGTTACTCCCTTTACTTCTACCCATGCTTTCCTGCCGTCTCCTTCTACATAGAAATCAAATCTTGATTCTTTGTAAGTTTTTTCAGGTTTTACCAATGTGGTATTCTTATAAATATTATTGTCCAAAAGCCATTCATTTATTACTTTGTTTGGTGCCTGGGAATCCATATTTATTAAAGTTTTATTTTTAATGACCTTAACCAGATCATATTTTGTCTTTCTATTGGGATTATTTGATTTTTCTAAATATACTGTTGCGCCTCTTACTAGAAGTTCCTTACATCTACCAGTATTTTTCACATGTACAGTCTGGGGATTATCTTTTTCATTTTCCACATCTACATATGCAATAAATCTGTTTGGTCTTTCTAAAAATGTTCCTTTTACTATATTTTTATATTTCATCTTTCTTTGGGATTTTAAAACCTGAATCATAATTATTACAGATTTTCTTTAGGATTTTGAAACCTTAATCATTATTACAGATTTTCTTTTAAAAACAGGAATGGCGTTTCAGACTACTCCGAAACGCCACAAAATTGAAAGGGTTTAGATTATTATGTTACCTAAAAATCTAATACACTTATAGTTTAAAAATTAAAAACATTTTTTGCAATAACGTAAAAATGCATTAACTTTTTTTGTCAATTTTGCCTATATTTCAACTGTTAAATCAAATTATAAATGGATTATTTATAATTTTTGCACAAAAAACTGTCTTTTTTCATTCTTGTTATTTTCCACTTTTTTTACAAATGGGCTAAAAACATTTTTATGTATATTTAACTGTATAAACCGTTTTTGTCTGCTCCCTCTCCTTCTTCTATTTTTATATTGGAACTATCCATTTTCACCTTTGGTATAATAAGTGGTGGAAGCCCTGCATTTGTCAGTATTGTAATAACCAATGCTCTTACATGTGGATAAATTTCATCGTATGCCTTTTTGTGAATTTCCTTTTTATCCATTCCCGGTTCACAATCCAGAAATGCTGTTGCGCTTATCTTAAAATTGAAATCCATAGGTGCATTTTTCTCCATCATGTCAATTATAAGATTTGCCATACAGTGTAAATTGTCATTTGTGTATTTGACATTAAATGAGGCTCTCTGGCTTATATCCAATTTTGCCTGTCCTTCAATTTTGTTTGTCAAATCAATCTCTTCTACCTTAATTCCTTTAAAAGTTAATTCGCCCATAAACACCTCCTAAATATTTATTAAATTATATCATTGTTTTGTAATGTAGGCTAGTACCATTAAATGAAGAATGTGCTTGTGACATTCTTCTCACCCAGTACCTATTGCCGTGGAACTATTTTCTTCTCGCACAAGTGTGCGTCCCTAGTGAAACGTTCTCCTTAATTCATTATTTTTAGCTTTGAATTTTCCTGCTTGTTTCCACCCTTTAGGCTTATTTTTACTAATTGGGGTTTATTTTCGACAATTCCTTATTTTCTTACTTTTGTAGATTTAACATTACTCCATGCTCCCATGTATACTTTTTTATTAACTACCTTGTAAGCTCTTACCTGTACAAAATATTTTTTCTTCTTTAACTTTTTAATAATGTATGAAGAAATATTTTTCTTTACAGTTTTTACCTTTGCTTTTTTAAGCTTTGCTTTAGATAATGCAAATCTTACCTTGTATCCTGTTACACCTGATACCTTTTTCCATGTAACTTTTATCTTTTTCCTCTTAACATTTTGAACCTTTGATAATTTTACTTTACCCACTTTAATCTTCTTAGTGGTAGGTGCAGGTGTTGTTGTAACAGGTTTGTTTGGATTATCCTCTGCTTTTATCGTAACATTTTTGCTACCTATAAAATTATCTCCAATTGCTTTTACTGTAACTGTAACATTTCCCATAGAATCTGTAGTCTGATCATATACAAAATCAGTCCCTTCAATTAAACTTCTTCCATTGTCAGGAACATTGGCTGTTACAACAAGTTTATTGGCACTATTAAAATATGCCTTTACTGCTACGTTTGATATATTTTTCTTTACAATATTAAATGTTTTTGTAATAGTTCCTTTATAATTGCCCTGACCTGTAAACGTCACTGTTGCTGTTCCCGGATATAGGTTGTTCTGATAATCCACTGTATAGTCAATTCCTACTGCCAGCAATGCATTATTTATTTTTAATTTTATAGGAGTCATAATTTCCATAATAATATATTCATAACTTTCCTTAATATTTGAAAAATCCTTTGTTATTATGTCTGAATTAATATCAACCGGCTGTATTTCAAACTGTCTGCTAATATTTCCTGTATATTCTCCCATACCTGTTGCTGTAACTGTTGCTGTTCCTGCATTTACATTATCTTTGTAAGTCAATGTGTAATCAATATTTTCTGTAAGTTGGTTTCCGTTGTACTCAATTGCAACAGGTATGGTCTTGGCACTTCCATTATAAACAGGTACGATTTCTCCAACAGACATTGTACAGTCTTCCATATCTGTTTTTATAACAGAAGGAAATGGTTTGTCTTCTGCCTTTATTACATCTGCTTCACATAACTGATAACCATATCCATGTGTAGCATATGTATAATCATACTTAAACGAAGTTCCAATCCTTTCATCTGCCTTTGCTGTTTTTAAATTTGTCTGGTCAATAATCGGAATGGTAAAAACCATAGCCAAACTTAAAGTAAAGCCTGCAATTTTTTTTATACATTTTTTCATATGAATACTTTTTTGCTTTATCATAAAATTTATCCTCCTTCGATTACTTCTCCCTGTCAATTTATAAATCATCCCGTTGTAACCTTTTAAACTACAGTCATATTTTAACATATTCCTTTATTTATAGCCATATTGCAAGGTAATGAAAGTATTTTTATTATTTTACAAATAAAAACAAAGACCCCTATAAAATATAGGAGTCTTTTATGTTAAAACGTTTTTGATATATATTTCCATCACATTAATTGCTACTTATGTAACTACTAACCACCTAAAAATCAAAGTTCATAAATTATAACTGATAATAAATTCTATAACCATTTATTGTCGATGTGGCTGTCATTAACTTCTGCAACTTATTTATTATCGATGTAACTGATAATAACTTCTGCAACTTTTTCCAGTGGCAAATCCTTTGTACTGATACAAATATCGTATCCTCTTGAATCTCCCCACTTATTTTCACAATAGAAGTTGTGATATGTCTTTCTGACCTTATCTGCTTTTCGCATCATATTAAGAGCCTGCTTTTCGCCAACACTTTCTCTTTCCATAACACGTTTTTTCTTGCTTTCTGTATCACCCATAACAAATACTCTTGTAAGATTTGGATTGTCTGCCAATATCTCATCTGCACATCTTCCAACAACTACAAATGATTCTTTTTCGTCATTGGCTTTTTCTCTAAGGAAATTGAATTCCTTTATGGCAACATCCTGTTCCAACGATGTAGTTACACCACCGATAGGAATAGGCATAAATGAAAGATTAATAGGCTTTTCGTCATATCTTGCAATAACTTCCTCGCTATAATTTCCTCCTTTTGCCACTTCTTCCAGTAACTTCTTGTGGTAAAGTGGAATTCCATAATGCTCCGCCAAAATCTCTGCCACTTTCAGTCCGCCACTTCCAAATTCTCTTCCTAATGCTATCAATACCTGTTTCATTATCCATCCCTCCAGTCTGAATTTCAAGTATAAAAAATACAAATTCTTATATTTTTCCTGTTTAAAACCGTACGATATTTCTAATTAAATTATACCATATTTTTCATTTTTTTAAAGAAAAAAAGTTCTATAAATCCTGAAAACTTATAGAACTTTTTATGTTATTTTTATTTTATTGCTAAAAATTTATAGCTTCCTTTAACTATTAATTTATCAAAGATAATAAACAATGCAGGAAGAACACATAATACAACTACCATACTGATTACAGCACCTCTTGCCATTAATAAACAAAGAGAACTAATCATATCAATACTTGAATATGCACCTACCCCGAATGTTGCTCCAAAGAATGTACATGCACTAACAATAATTGATTTCATTGTTGCCTGTAATGCATCTTTTGCAGCAAGTTTTCTTTCCTTGCCACTGCTTCTTTCCTGTTTGTATCTGTTTGTCATTAAGATAGCATAGTCAACGGTGGCACCAAGCTGTATTGTTCCAATAACAATGGATGCAATAAACGGTAATGTTGCCCCGGTATAATATGGAATACCCATATTGATAAAAATAGCGAACTCAATTGCTGATACCAGTATTACAGGAAGTGATATTGACTTAAATACAATTGCTATAATGATAAATATAACAAATATTGATACAAAACTTACTGTTGCAAAGTCCTTATTTGTAATCTTAATTAAATCCCTTGTACATGCCGCCTCACCTACAAGCATTCCTGTTTTATCATATTTTTTAATAATTTTTTCTATCTTATTACACTGTGCATTGGCTTCATCAGAACCTGTTTTATATTCTGACATAAAGATTAACATTTCATGTTTGTCACTCTTTAATGCACTCTTTAAATCTTCTGGTATAAATTCATCAGGAACTGAACCATCTAAGAAACTTTCCATTCCCATTGCCACCTGTACACCATCTACATCATTTACATCATTTAAAAGATTTTTAACATCTTTTGCTGATGTTTTTGAGCTTACCAATATCATGTTGGCAGAACCTAAATCGTATTCTTTTGCAATCTTATTTTGCGCCGTAACACTCTTTAGATTTTCCGGTAAGCTAAGTGTTAAATCATAATATACTTTTGCATTGCTCTGGCCGTAAATGGCAGGTACCAACAATACTAAGAAAATTATGAAAAATGCCTTGTAGTGCTTTGTTATAAATCCGGGTAATCTCTTAAAGTCCGGTAATAATTGTCTGTGTTTTGTTTTATGAATTGCCTTATCAAACAATAAAATGAATGACGGCAAAATTGTTACACATGATATAACACCTAAAATTACACCCTTTGCCATAACAATACCAAGGTCTAGCCCTAAGGTAAAACTCATAAAGCAAAGTGCCACGAAACCTGCAACTGTAGTAATTGAGCTACTTACAACTGATGATATTGTAGCCGATATGGCCTCTGCCATGGCCTTTTTATTATCCTCAGGATATTTTTCCAATTGTTCCTCATAACTGTGCCACAGGAATATTGAGTAATCCATTGTAACACCTAACTGAAGTACTGCGGCCAACGCCTTTGTAATGTAGGATATCTCTCCCACCACAAAGTTGCTACCTAAGTTATATACAATTGCCATTCCAATACTTAACATAAAGAATATTGGAATAAGGAAGGAATCCATAAGCAATGATAATACTAAAATTGAAACAAGAGCCGCTATACATACATATATGAACATTTCCTGCTCAACCAATGCTTTTGTATCTGTAACAATGGCTGAAATACCACTGATATAACATTGGTCTTTGGCAATAGTTCTAAGCTTTGTAATAGCCTCCATTGTTCCATCACCTGAACTTGTATCATCAAATATAACCATCATAATTGTTGATGTACCTTTGTTAAATGCTTTATACACATTATCAGGTAACATATCCTTTGGAATACCTGCTTTTTCAAAGCTGTCATACCACAAAACCTTGCTTACATGATCAACTTTTTTCATTTTGTCAATAAGAGTTGCCACGTCTTTGTCATCCATTTTGTCTACCATAACAATACTGAATGCTCCGGAGTTAAACTCATCCATCATTATATCCTGACCTGTCATTGTATCAATTCCATCAGGAAGATAATACAAAAGGTCATAATTTACTCTAGTATTTAAATAGCCAATGGCAGCCGGAATCAATAGTAAAATACTTAAAATCAATATAGCATGTCTGGCTTTTACTACAAACTTTCCAAATTTGTTCATATTAAACGGCTCCTTTACTTATCTGACTTAATTTCTGATGTTCTGAAAATGAACTTAACATCTCCATTCATGTTTTCATTAATTCCTGTAAATGATTTGTAATCTTTTCCATTATTTAAAATGTCTTCTATATCATCTACTGCATTCTTTGCATCTTTTCCAAAGATATCTGTAATCTTGCTTATTCCATCTTTGTTAAGTTTTATAACACCATCATTTAATGAAACTGCACCATCGAATAATGAAACCACGCCATCGCCAAGAGTCTTTGTGCCACCTGCTAATGTTTTGGCTCCGTCACTAATCTGTCCGGCACCTGAATTAACTGTACCGATTCCATCTTTTACTTTAGAACTTGCATCACCAAGTTTTGAGTTCATTTCTTTTGTACCATCGTCAAGTGTCTTCATTCCATCATTTAAATCTTTTGCACCTGATTTAAGCTGTCCTGTGCCATCTGATAATGTACCTGTGCCTGACTTTAACTGGCCTGTACCTGATGCAAGCTGTGTTGCTCCTGAATACAATGTGTTAATTCCTGTATACAATGTATTAATTCCTGTATTTAATTCACTTGCACCTGACTGTAATGTATTCATTCCTGTAAGAAGTGCTGTTATATCATCCTTATTTGTTGCTATCTTCTGTTCAAATGATGCCTGCACCTGCTCTAAAGTCTGAATGCTATAATATGCATTTAATAATCCATAATACTGTGAAGTTGTAAGTCCATATGCAGCTACAACATTTTCAAGTGGTGTACCGCCTGTAACCTTTTCATTAATTCCTTCAACTACTGTATTTAATTTTGCCTTTGTTCCAATTGCTCCGTTTGTTGATGCACTAATCTTATCAACCACTGCCTGAATCTGACTTTCAATTGTACTTGGTGCACTCTGTAATACTCCTACAACTTTCTGCACACCCTGATTTGCAGTTTTAGTTCCTTCTGCTAACTGTGATGCTCCTGACTTAAGACCTACCTTTATTGTTCCATCACTGTTCTTTGAATCTTCAAATCCTGCTTTTGCACTCTTAAGACCATCTCTTATCTGCTTTGCGCCATCATTTAAATCACCTGCAGCGCTGTCCAGTTTCTTTGCACCATCATCTAATTTTTTTGATGCATTTTTAACTGATTGTGTTCCTGAATACAATTTATCTGAACCTTCTTTTGCTGACTTAACAGCACTTACCATTGAACTGTCAAATAATGTATAGCTTTCTAAAAGCTGCGTTGTTCCTGAAAATAGATCAGCTGTATATTTTGCAATCTTTTGAGCACCTGTGTTAACCTGTGAGCTACCATCTTTTAACTTTTCTGCTCCACCTTTTAACTGACCTGCTCCATCCTGCAACTTGTTTGTTCCATCCTTTAACTCGTTCATCTGTGATTCAACATTTGACAAATCCAATGAATCACTTAAATCTAAATCACCGATTTCTGAAGTTGCAACTGTAACTGCCATATCCATCTGAAAATCTTTTACATCAGCTGTTACAGAAAATGAATCCGGAATTTCAACATCCTTTAAATATTCATCTGCCTTGTTAATTCTTGATTCAAGTTCATCCTTAATTCCGGGAGCTCCGTAACCAATAACAATATTTGAATCTTTATATTGTATTGACTTTCCATTTTCAACTTTAACATTTGAAAAACTGTCATCTAAAATCATTCCTGTTAATGCAATAAATGGAACGAAATCTCCTTCTTCTTTAGAATTGTTTGTGTATTGATATTCGATTTTTACTTTTCCACTTTTTCCTGCCAAATCCTCAGGTGATATTTCCTGATCATCTAAATAATACTTGATGCTAATATCAAGTGGTGGAGTCTGTGTTGTTGTACCCTGATAAGAAATATTTTTTCCTTTGTTTTCCCAAATGATATTTCCATCATCGTCATATGTAAACTTTTCGTCTCCACTAATATTCTTTATATCCTCAAGATTTGAAATGTCTTTAATGTTATCCTTGCCTGACACTTTCAATTTGTCGCTGACAATTGTTTTTGAAACTGTTCCATCAGAGTTCATCTCAACGTAAACTGTTTCATGCTTGTCTGTATCACCGGCATTTCCAATCTTACTTGTTAATAATGATTCTACATTTTGCTCATTTACACTTGTTGAAGTTGTTGTAGTTTCTTTTGTGTCCTTACTTTCCTTTGTTTCACCACAACCTGCCAATCCACAAGTTGTCATAGATAATACTAAAGCTAGACTAATTCCTTTTTGAACATACTTCTTCATATCAAAATACACTCCTTTTTCTTTTTTCTACAGTACAGTATACAGTCCAAAAGTAAAAATACATTATACATTTTTATACATGATTCATATTTTTAAACACTTGTATAAAATTGTACAACGATTAGATAATTTGTATAAAATTACACGTTGTTTGGATTGTTTGTATAAAAATTGTATTTTTGATTAATTTTGTATTTTTTATGTAGCTGTACTTTTCATATATTATTATTTATTTTAATTAACAATTTATCTGTAATACTTTTTGTGCAAGTTTTCACTTTGACTGCGGTGTTATTTGTTTAAGTCTCTGTTTAATCTGCAGTCTTATTTGCTTAGATTTCCATTTTATCTGCAGTATTATTTGCTTAAATTTCCATTTTGTCTGTAAAGATATATTTCATGTCCAAACTCTTCTGTTCTTAAAACCATGTTTTGAAGAGTTTTTGAAACTTCATCTTCATTCTCTTTCATGCCACGCATTGCCCAATCAACAATGACACCTGTAAGACCATATGCGAAAAATCTTGCATATATATCTTTTTCTTTTTCGTTTAAGTGACTATACACATTCAACTCGCCTATAGTTTTTTCAAATAACTCTGCAAATATTTTGTTACTGTATTCTGCAAAGAAATTATTTGAAGATTTGATAGTATTCATAAAGAATGCTTTCTGTTGCTTCATGTACTTAAACAATTCTACAAGTTTGTCTCCCCAATTATCAAATGTTAAATCCTGTGTCAGGGGAATAAACAAATCATGTGTGTAAATCCAACTTAACAGTTCGTATTTGTCATTGAAATGATAATAAAATGTCTGTCTGTTCACACCACAATGATCTGTAATATCTGCTACTGTAATTTTGTCCAGAATCTTTGTAGCTCCCAGTTCTTTCAGGCTCTGGGCTAAAGCCTTCTTTGTAATATTAGAGTTTGCCATAAATTGCCTCCCGGTACATTACCATTATTTTATTACTCTTGTTATTAAAAGATACGTAAGTTTGTTTTTTATACTTATATATGTTTTTTACATATATGTAATATAACGCTATATTTGTCTAAAATCAAGAGTTTTTCTCGTTTTTTTGACAAATGTGTGATTTTTTATACTATGTATGGAATTTCTAATAAATTTAAAGTTTATTTTGTACTTTTGTTTTGGATAATTTTTTAGGGTTCTTTTTTCGAGCAACCTTTTAAGCTGATTTGGATGTATTTTTGTAAATTATTCAAATTTGTATGTTTTATATGAAAACCTAGTAGCATAAACGTTGATTTCTCTCCACTTCGATACACCAGAAATATTCTCATACTTGATAACGCACAAAAAAAGCTACACCGTTTCCAGTGTAGCTTTTGATATTATAACAACTGTTTAATCCTAACTGAGCAAAATTCGATCATTGTCAAATGCTTTCTGCTTTTTAGCGGAATACATTTTTATCAAATCATCCATTGTCATGTTGTCTCTTTCAACTCCTGACAAATCTAAAATAATTTCACCACCATCAAGCATGATTGTTCTGTTTCCTGTTGTAAGTGACTGGTTTAGATTGTGAGTAATCATCATGGTAGTAATATTGTTTTCTGATACAATTTCCTTTGTAATTTCCATTACCTTTTGGGCTGTAGCAGGATCAAGGGCTGCTGTATGCTCATCCAAAAGCAGAAGTTTTGGAATAGACAATGTACACATTAAAAGTGTAACTACCTGTCGTTGTCCACCTGATAGCAAACCTATCTTTGTTTTCATTCTATCTTCAATTCCCATATTGTATCTTGCCAGATTTTCTCTGAAAAATTCAGTCTGCTTTCTTGTTATGGCTCTTGAAAATGGTCCTCTCTTTTTTCCTGATCTTGTGTATGCAAGAGCAAGATTTTCTTCGATTGTCATATTGGGTGCTGTGCCCTTCATTGGATCCTGAAAAACTCTTCCAATATCCTTTGCCCTGGCATGCTCACTTTTAAAAGTAATATCTTCACCGTCCAGTATTATTTTTCCTGCATCTACTAAAAATGAACCACATATTGCATTAAACAATGTGGACTTTCCTGCTCCGTTTGAGCCAACCACTGTTACAAAGTCGCCATCATTTAAAGAAAGTGACATATTATTAATAGCTGCATGTTCGTTTACTGTTCCTTTAGCAAATGTTTTTGATATATTGCTTATTTCTAACATTATTTTGCCACCTTTCTTATTTTTCGTTCAGCAACTTTTGCCTTAATGGCAGGTACTGCAAGAGTTATTGCCACTATCAATGCACATGTAAACTTCATCAGGTTTGAACTCATGTCTCCAAATAATTCCTGTCTGATAACAAATGCAACAATTATTTTATAAATCACTGAACCAATCACTGCTGAAATAATTCCCTTTGCAATGCTTTTCTTTCCAAAAATCACTTCACCTATAATTACTGCTGCAAGTCCGTAAATTAATGTCCCATTTTGCAAGCTAATATCAGCATAACCGATGCTCTGTGACTGAAGTGCTCCGGACAATCCAATAAGTCCGTTGGCAATCATAAGTCCAATAATTTTTGTTCGGTCAACATTGATTGATGATGCTCTAACCATATCAGGATTGTCACCTGTAGCTCTAATACAAAGTCCCAAATGAGTTTTGAAAAACCATATTACAATAACTATAACCAATACTGCAATGATTAGGCTAACTGCTGCCTTTACCATAGTTGTATCAAACATTCCCCTGATTCCAAACAACTGCTTTACCTTTTCAAAAATAGTTACTTTTCCATAACTTAAGTTTGTTGTCTGTCCTTTTTCAGTAAGGGAATAGCATACAAGATTGATTGAATACAAGCCACTCATTGTAATAATTCCGGCTAATACAGGGTGTACATTTAATTTTGTCTGCAGTGCACCGGTAATAAAACCAGCCACTGCACCGGCAACCATTCCTGCAAATATTGCCAAAACAGGGTGACCGTTTAGGGATATCAGCACAGATATAACTGCACCAAATCCAAAACTTCCTTCTGTTGTTAAATCAGGTATATCAAGAACTCTAAGGGAAATGTATATACCCATTGCTAATAATCCGTAAATCAATGCCTCCGGCACATTTGTCAAATAATACTGTAACTCTACCATTTTCTTTTCCTATTTTAATCTTTATCCATACAACATTTAATTCGTTATATTGATAATATTTTTTACTCTTGTGAAATTATCTAAACTTTACTTTGCTGATGAAATTTCACTAATTTCATAATCTGTCTTAATGTCGCTTTTCTTAATTCCAAGTGCTTTCATTGTGTCAGTATTTACTGAGCAGTAATCAATTCCAACTACCTGTGCAGGAATTTCTTCAACTTTCTTTCCATCCTTTAAATACTGAACTGCCATATCAACTGTCTTTTTTCCAATGCCCTTGTCGTCAATTGCAAGTGTTGCAAAACATCCTGACTGAACTGTTGTTGCTGATGAACAATATGTAGGGATTTTCTTTTCCTTACAGATTTCTGTAAGTTTTGCTACACCATCCTGAATAATTGAGTCATTTGGAACAAATACTGCATCTACACCTTCTGTGATTAAAGCATTTGTAGCTGTTTCAACATCTGCTGCTGTCTGTGCTGTTTTTTCAACATATTTAACACCGATTTTGTTAAGATATTCTTCAACCTGCTTGATTGTGTTTGTTGCGTTGTCTTCGTTGCCACTGTAAATTAAGCCATATTTCTTTGCAGGTGTTGTAGCCTGTGCAAAATCAATGATTTCTGATACAGGAATTGCATTTGAAGTACCTGTTGCATTCATGTCCGGCTTGTTCATATCTGTTAAAACCTTTGCTGCCTGTGGTGCTGATACTGCGCAGAAAAATGCAGGTGTGTCTGATTCTGTTCCTACAAATGTCTGTGTAGGTGGTGTTGCAATTGTAAATACTGCATCATATGTACCGTCAGCCATCTTGTTTGCTATAGTTGATAATGTTGTAGCATCACCTGATGCACACTGATAATCAATTGTTGTGTTATCCTTTGTATATCCCTTTGCTTCAAGTTCTTCAATAATTCCCTCTTTCATATCCATGAAAGCTCCATTTTCTACCATCGCAATAATGCCAATTTTTTTCTTTTCATTATCACTACTCTTGTTGCTATTTCCACATGCTGTAAAAATAGATGTTGCAAGCACAACTGTTAATACTAAACCTAAAACTTTTTTAAATCTTCTCATAATATTCTTCTCCTTTTTCTAAATAAGATTTGGGCTATGCCCTTTAAAAGTTCTTGCAGCTTAGATAACCTGTCAGAGTATTGCAATCAATACATAAAAAAAGTCCTTGATAGTAACTGTAATTACTATCAAGGACGGATAATCTAAAAATCTTCCGCGGTGCCACCTTGATTCACATCTATGATGTGCCCTCAACGAGTACTAACATACTCTGTGCAACTAACGTATGCCTCCACGTCATGAAATACTAACACAAGTGCTTTGTTCCATGCCCTCTGCGGTCCATTTATGTGAGCTGCGTTCTGTGTGTTCTCAGCCACCCCACTCTCTGTAAGTGCACGATTCACCTTTATCTCCGCATCAACGGTTTCAATGGTCATCTTCAACTGTTAATGAGAATTATACGACAACACTTGGCTCCAGTCAACCATAAATTTTATTTTGTATTCCTTTCTTTCCATACCTAATCCTCTATATGCTGTCAATTTCTTCCCATAATTCTTCTGTATGCACACGACCATTTTCTAAATCCATAATAGCTTTATCAAATTTAGAAAATAATACATTCATAGCATCATTAAATCAATTTAATCCGTTATAAACTTTTCTACTACCTCTGCAATACCATCATCGTTGTTTGATGCTGTAATATAATCAGCACTTTCTTTTACTGCATCTACAGCATTTTCCATGGCAACACCAACTGCAGCATATTTAATCATTGACAAATCATTAAAGCCATCACCACATGCAATTGTATTTTCATGAGGTATGTTTAATTTGTCAATTAAAACTTTGATTGATGCAGCCTTGTCAATTCCCTTTGGTACAATTTCAATAAAGTAATCTGTAGAACGATACACTGAAAGCACATCTCCGAATTTTTCAGCAAGTCTTTTTTCGTGATACTCTGAAATTTCAGGATCTACAGTATAAAGGCATTTGTTTGGATTGTAGTCCACATACTTTACTACATCTGTTAAAAATGCCGGTATTCTGTTGATTTTTACAGTTTCAAGCATTACATATGAATCTACTCTTGTAGCCACCAGACCCTGCTTGTTGTCATAAGTAATTAACCCCAGATTGTTTTGTCTTGCATATCTTATTAAATCAGGAAGATATTTTCTATCCAGAGTATTCTCAAAAACTGTCTCCTTTGTTTTCCAGTTGATAATTTTTCCACCATTAAATGACATCACATACCCACCGTACTTTTCAAGTTCCAGCTCTTTTGCAATAAAGCCCATTCCCGGAGTTGGTCTTCCTGAAGCAAGAGCCACAATATGACCTCTTTTTTGAATGTCCAAAAGGGCTTCTTTTGTTTTTGGTGTAATTTTCTTTTCGTCATTTGTCAGTGTTCCATCTAAATCCAAAAATATTATTTTCTTATCCATTTTCATTCCTTTGTTATTTAACATTTTCTAATTTTTCCATTGCTTTTATTAACATTTCTTCTGTAATAGTATAAGCATTATGTTCAATATCTTTCATAATAACTGCATTTTTTGCAAGTTCAGGTATGTCTTTTTGCTCAAACTCCAAATCCTTTAAGCATGTTGGAAGTTTTACCTGTTTGTTAAAGTTATAAACTTTTTCAAAATCTTCCATATTGTTGTCTACCAGTAAAAGATTTAAAACGCCATAGCTTACAACCTCACCATGCAAATGATTTTTTTCAATATGAGGATGTGCTGTTAAAGAATAAAATATTGCATGGGCCAGTCCTGAATTATAATGTACTGTATGTTCTGCTGTTAAATAAATTGATGCCAAAGCTGTAGACACAATGATAGCAAGAACTACCTGTTCGTAGTCGTATGAGTTTTCCTTTTTATCATTGGACTCCATTGCTTTTTTTCCATATTTTATAATTGGCTCATAACACATTTTGCTGGCATTTACTCCCATGGCAAAATAGTGTTGCAATTCTTCACCTCTTGAAGACATTTCTGCTTCAAAATACTTTGCATATGTATCACCCATTCCTGCCCACAAATATCTGCTTGGAGACTGTACTGTTATGTCTGTATCTATAAATGCATGAACCGGTGGAGCCGGATAAAAGAAAGGCTCTTTAAATCTTCCATCAGGATAATACATAATGGAAACACTTGTGCACGCTGAACAGTTTGAAGCTATTGTTGGAAATGAAAATACCGGCTTATTTATTTTTACACCAAGACATTTTCCAGTATCAGTAGACTTTCCACCGCCAATGGCAAATATCATATCTGCCTGTTTAACCAATGGATTTTCCATTAAAAGCTGTACATTTTCATATGTAGCTTCACCACCATACCAGATAAAATCAAGAATTTCCAAATCTGATTCTTTTACTGCATTTATTATTCTTTCCTTGGCTGCTGCTATAGCCTTATGACCTCCAATGGCTATAATTTTTTGTCCATATGGTCTGCAAATCTCAGGTATTTGTTCATAAACTTTGCTTCCTATAGAATAACTTGGAAGATGGATGCTGTAATTTTCCATTTTATATCCTTTCTGCCATCTTTATGTGCTCTCTAATAATGTCACATGATTTTCCAAACAGTTCAAGTTCCTGTTTTGTTAAATCAAGTTCTATAACTTCTTCTATTCCATTTCTTCCTATAATGCAAGGCACTCCTGCATGAACATACTTTTGTCCGTATTCTCCTTCAAGCAACGCAGATGCCGGAAGTATTCTGTGTTCATCTGTAAGCACTGCTTTTGCCATATCAGCAAGGGCTGCACCAATTCCAAACTCTGTGGAACCCTTTCCATTGATAATATCCATTCCTCTCATATGTGTGCCTTCGGTAACTTTATTATCAGCAAAATCCACACATCTTTCCTTATAAGTTTCCACAAACTTTTTGTATGGAACTCCACAAATATTCATATGTGAAAATGGAACCATTGATGAGTCACCATGTTCGCCCATAGCAAATGCCACTACACTATGTGGATCAACCTGACACAAATCTGCCACAGTTCTTCTTGTTCTTGCAGTGTCAAGTGAAGTTCCTGTGCTAAACACGCGATTTTTAGGTAAATCCAAACCTTTTCTAACATAGTCAGCAATAATGTCTGCCGGATTGGTAATGGTTATAACAACACCTTTAATATCTATTTTTTTAAGATTCTCTACAACATCTTTTACACATACAACTGATGCTCCTAATGTATCCAGTCTTGTCTGTCCCGGAAGTCTTGGAACTCCTGCTGCAATAACTATAATATCTGCATCACTGCAATCATTATAATCTCCCACTCTTATATTTACAGCTGACGGTAAGAAGCAAACGCTGTCTGCCAAATCCATTGCCTGACTTTTAGCTTTTGTTTGGTCCTTATCAATAAATACAATTTCATCACAAATATTTTGAAAACTAAGTGCTACTGCACAATGTGTTCCTACATGTCCTGCACCAATGATTACTATCTTTCTGTTTGTCAACATTTTTGCTCCTTTTCTGCTTTCCTCTCACAAGCATCATCTAATCAGATTTATGTACTAATCACCTGTTTAATTATATTTCTACAACAGTTATTGACTAAATTATTCATCATCACAAACAGATGAAAATTAATTATTCTTCAATAATTGGAGTTGGCTGTTTTTTTGTATCAATTGCTTTTCCAAAAACAATAAATCTATCATATACATATTCTGTTACAAAATTAAGTATCATGCTCATTGCCGTTACGAAATATTCGTTAAATCCTACTGTTTCAACTAAATAATTTCCGCCGATGGTTGTAATAGGTGTAAATACTGCATAAAATATAGCCACTTTTGTCATTGCAACAGGAATATTATTTGCTGCCTGAAATGTAAAGTGTCTGTTTAAAGTAAAATTCCACAACACTGTAAGAACCAATGCTGTAAGGTAACATGGCCAATATTCCAGATTGGTTAATTCATTCATCAATGAAAAAACAACTGCCTCTATTACTCCTGCTGATATTGAAAACAGCATAAACTTTGTCATTCTTATAAATTCTTTTTTTGTACCTGGCATACTTATCTCCCATTTTTTATTTTAGCATTTATACCCACTATGAGTTGTATTTTAGCACAAAACTATTTTTCTTTGAAGTACGAAAATAAAGACCTTCGCCACTTTAATATATTACTTCTTTAAATTTGCAATATACTATGTTTTCGAAGGTCTCTATTTTTATTTTAATACTTAATCCGGTGCCTAAACACTCAAATCTGAATTATAACGTCTTAAATGCTTCATCCAAATCTTCAATAATATCATCGATATTTTCTGTACCAATTGATAATCTGATTGTGTTTGGATTGATATTCTGCTCTGCTAATTCTTCAGCTGTGCACTGGCTATGTGTTGTTGTTGCAGGGTGAATAACCAATGACTTAACATCTGCAACGTTTGCAAGTAATGAGAACAACTGTAAGTTGTCGATAAACTTGTGTGCTTCTTCCTGTCCACCCTTAATGTCAAATGTAAAGATACTTGCTCCACCATTTGGAAAGTATTTTTCATATAATGCATGGTCAGGATGATCTGGTAATGATGGATGATTTACCTTTTCAACCAATGGATGGTTTGATAAATATTCAACTACCTTCTTTGTGTTTTCATTATGTCTATCAATTCTAAGAGATAATGTTTCTGTACCCTGAAGTAATAAGAATGCATTAAATGGTGAAATTGTTGCACCTGTATCTCTAAGTAAAATTGCTCTAATATATGTAACAAATGCTGCCTGTCCTGCTGCTTCTGTAAACTTAACTCCGTGATAACTTGGGTTTGGTTCTGAGATACCAGGGTATCTTCCACTTGCAGCCCAGTCAAATGTACCACCATCAACTATAACACCACCAAGTGATGTACCATGTCCACCGATAAATTTAGTTGCTGAATGAACAACAATGTCTGCACCGTGTTCAATTGGACGTATAAGGTATGGTGTACCAAATGTATTGTCAACTACTACTGGAAGTCCATGCTTGTGTGCAATTTCAGCAATTGCATCAAGATCAGGAATGTCACTGTTAGGATTTCCTAATGTTTCAAGATAAATAGCCTTTGTATTTTCCTGAATTGCTCCTTCAACTTCTTCTAAATTGTGAGCATCTACAAATGTAGCTGTAATACCATAGTTTGGTAATGTATGTGCTAAAAGGTTTGAAGTACCACCATAGATAGTCTTCTGTGCAACAATGTGTTCTCCTGCACCTGCTAATGCCTGGATTGTGTATGTAATTGCCGCTGCACCTGATGCTACAGCAAGTCCTGCCACACCATCTTCAAGCTTTGCAATTCTGTCTTCAAAAACTCCCTGAGTTGAGTTTGTTAATCTTCCGTAAATATTTCCTGCATCTGCCAATCCAAATCTTGCTGCTGCATGTTCTGAATTTCTAAATACATATGATGTTGTCTGATAAATTGGAACTGCTCTTGCATCTGTTGCAGAATCAGGCTGTTCCTGACCGACATGTAACTGTAATGTTTCGAATTTAAAATTTCTTTCGCTCATATTTATATTCTCCTTAACTTTCAATCTTTTTTATTATAATAATTCTGCGGCTTTTGTCTAACATTTTTGTAGGATTTATAGTTCTATTTTTTTCACTTGCCTACTATTCTTATATGAATTATCATTTTTCACTGTAAAAATAATGCTATTTTATTCAAATAATGGTGTGCTGTAATATCTGTCACCTGAGTCAGGAAGTAATGCTACAATTGTCTTTCCTTTATTTTCAGGTCTCTTTGCTAATTCTGTAGCTGCGTATAATGCGGCTCCTGATGAAATACCCACTAAAACGCCTTCTGTTTTTGCAATAGCTTTTGCTGTAGCAAATGAATCTTCATTTGATACAGGTATGATTTCATCATAAATCTTTGTATTAAGTACATCAGGAACAAATCCTGCACCAATTCCCTGAATCTTATGTGCACCTGCTCTTCCTTCTGATAATACAGGGCTGTCTTTTGGTTCAACAGCTACTATTTTTACGTCAGGATTCTTTTCCTTTAAGTATTCACCAACACCTGTAACTGTTCCACCTGTACCAACACCGGCTACAAAGATATCAACCTTTCCTTCTGTGTCGTCCCAAATTTCAGGTCCTGTTGTTAATCTGTGTACCTTTGGATTTGATGGGTTTACAAACTGTCCAAGGATAACTGAACCAGGTGTTGCTTCTTTTAATTCTTCTGCCTTTGCAATGGCACCCTTCATACCTTTTGCTCCATCTGTAAGAACTATCTCTGCACCGTAAGCTTTGATAATGTTTCTTCTCTCAACACTCATTGTTTCAGGAATTGTAATCACTACTTTGTATCCCTTTGATGCTGCAACTGCTGCAATACCAATTCCTGTATTTCCTGATGTTGGCTCAATCAATGTTGCTCCCGGTTTAATCTGTCCACTTTCTTCTAAATCTTCAATCATCTGAAGTGCTACTCTGTCTTTTACACTTCCTGCCGGATTAAAGTATTCAAGTTTTACTAAAATCTGTGCGTCCTTTACATCTGCACTGTTTTCATATTTTTCTACCTCAAGTAAAGGTGTCTTTCCTACTAATTCTGATGCGCTTTTATAAATCTTTGCCATTTTAATTTCCTCCAATTCAATTCTTTATTCGATCTATTTTTTATTTTATTGTTTTGTTATTTATTACACATTCGTGATCTTGCATTTCCAATGCAACAGTATGTCTTTCTCATTTTGTAATTATAAGCTGATTTTTTGTTGTTCATTATAACTGCCTCTTTTTAAATATTTATTTCCTATACGTTTAGTAGGTTTTAATTACAATACAGATAATACAACTTAAATCCTACAATGTCAATAGGAAAAAGCATATTTTTTCATTTTTTATATTTCTCATATCTGTTAAGTATGTTTTATCCAATTTTACTATACTTAAAGGGATTTGTTAAGCGATAATCATTTCATCTAAAATCAAAAGTGCAGCCTCTATAGTAACTATAGAGACTGCATTTCTATTTTTTATATATTTTCCTTAGTAGTTTGATCTTCCTTGATAAATTTTTCGAAAGCCTCTACTAATTTTTCCAGCATTTCTTCATTATTCAAAATATCATCTACTGATATCCAATGTTTATTTGCCAATTGTTCTTTTATTTTATCTTCATTTTCAAAATACCCAAGGGGATTAAACCAATTACACGAATTAAAAATCAATACTGTTCTTTCAGTGTTTGTTTGATACCTTCCTTTATTATCTTTTAGTATAACATTTGGAGATGTTGTCTTACTCTTATTTGTAACATATCCTTTTGTAAATGATATTCTTCCTATCTGTGAATGACAATTCCCACTTCTATAATCAATTTCATCCTTAAACAAATTAATTACATATTCTTTATTATTATAATCTGTATTTATCCACATATACATTCTTCTGTCATCACTGCTCTTTGAGCTCAAACCACATCCTCTTCCCCCTTTTTTGTCTGCATTTATATACTCTGAATTGCAATTATTTAGTTCATTAACTATTTTTTGACGAGCTTTATTTAATAAGTCTATTTGTTTATCTAATACCTCCATCTAACTGTTTTCTTTAGTATTCATTTTCATTCCTCCTTATTAATATTATATCCATAATATTAAACAAAATTTAAGATAAAGAATCTCTTAATTTCTGAGATTCATAAGTAGCTACATAATCAGCGAATAAATTTCCCCAAATATCTTCTTTTTCCATAGAACTATCTTTTCCATGACCTCTGACATGTTTAAATTTAACTCCTATGTTTCATTATCTAAAATTTTAACTCTTTTATTTGTTAAATATTTTAATAGATCTCTAATGGCAAAAATTTCAGCATTAATATTGGAACCACCAATTTGTGAACTAGAAGCAAGAACTCCTAATTCACAAACAGCACTCCAACCTATAATGAAACCTTCTTTACCATTGATTCTTGATCCATCAGTATAAAATTTCATATAGTTTCTCCTTATTTATAATATTTTTCTTCAATTAAATTTCCTTTTGTATCAGCTAAACATCTATATAATAATTTATTTCCATCTTTTGAATAAAGACCCCATTCTATAAATTTAGTCATATAAGGAGACATAGCTTTCCTTATGCTTTCAGCACCTCTTACATAACTCCTTCTATAACCTTTTTTCAATTTATTAGAAATAAATTTTGTTGTATAACATTTAATTTTACCATTTCCAAAACTTAATTTTTCATAATATCTACTTTTTTCAATTTTTGTTGATTTACCAACTACAGTCATTAAATCTCTAGATGTATAATTTGAGTAAACCTTTTTATTGCCAACTTTTACATAACTTCTTACTTGTACAAAATAATTACCCTTTTTAAGTTTCTTTGATGTAAATTTATTACTTTTTTGAGTTTTTGTTTTCCATCCTGATTTAGATGCTGATTTACCCCATTTAAGAGTTGATTTTTTGTATCTAAATTCATATCCATCACATTTAACTTTTTTGCAAGTAATTTTAATTTTCTTATTATTTTTTGTACGGACTGCCTTTCTAATCGCAGACTTCTTTACTATTACTTTTACTGGTTTTTCATCGGCAGGTATCGTATCATTTTTAACCGTATCATTTTTAGGAATAGGAATATTTTCATTTTTTTCCCAAACAGCATATAAAGTCAGGTTAGTATAGTAGTCGCTATCTGCTATCTTTCCAGCGAGGTCAAATTCCGAATCCTCTCTCCCTCTCCAGGAACGCCAATACATATATTTATAATAGTTCCCTCTTCCATCTTTCTTATTATTCCATCCTTTAAAAATATAACCGTATTTAACAGGAATATAATGAAATATTGCCATGGATGTTCCACTATTTCCACCACCAAGATAGTCATATTGCTTGATTTCTTTATTTTCAAGCATTCCACCATTTGCATCAAGATTTAACACA
>URQO01000013.1 GCA_900550135.1 uncultured Eubacterium sp. | reverse complement strand
AATCTAATATTATTGTCTGTAAACAATGATTTTTTGTATAATGCTCCAAGAACAGTCAGTCTTTCCAATCTTTTGAAATGAGTAAGTTTACATTCTATAGGATTGTCAAAATCATACTTTTCAAGATTTTCCTGTTCTTTTTCTAAATCACGCTTTTCTTCAAATGTTACAGTACCCTGATATGTACCCTGAACACGTCCATAAGCCATATCTGTATCTTCATCCATAACATCCAAAAGCTTTTTAACTCCATCTTCATAAATATAATCATCATTGTCAAGAAAATAAATGTATTCACCTTTTGCCTTGTCTATACCCATATTTCTGGCTGCAGATACACCTGTCTTTCCTTCAAGATAATATATATTTAAGTTAATCTGGTTTTTATATTCATCAACAACCTGCTGAAATTCTTCTTTATCATCCTGCAGGTCATCTACTATCAATACAGTTTCATAATCCTTAAACTGCTGCTCCGCAATACTTTTAAAGCAGTCCTTTAAGTACCACAAGCATTGTTTATGAGTTACAATAATACTTACCATTTTCTTCTCCTATTTTTCTTCTTTGGCAGTCATGTCTTTTTTGTTTAAGTCAGATTTAATCTGTGTAGTTGAAATACCTTCTGTTCTTGGCAAATAAACTACTTCACAGTAGTCCTTAAGGAAGTCGAATTTACCTTCCCAGTCACTGCCCATAACGAAAGTATCTATTTTGTAATCCTGAACATCAGAAATTTTCTGATCCCAGTTATTTTCAGGAATAACCAAGTCTACATATCTGATTGCTTCAAGAACCTGTTTTCTCTGCTCATAAGTGAAGTAACACTTTTTCTGCTTTGAGTTCCAGTTAAACTCATCTGTTGAAAGAACAACTACAAGGTAATCTCCCATTTCCTTTGCTCTTCTTAAAATATTAATATGTCCATAATGAAGCATGTCAAATGTTCCATATGTTATAACTCTTTTCATGTATATTTCCTCCATCTTTTATACATTTTGTATTTATATCATTAATCCCATTAAAAAGGGATATAGTATCATACCAATTATACTAACTTTCTATTATCTTATCTAGTACTTTTTTGCTTACCGTTGGACCATCCAGATAATTGTACTTTTTGTTGAATGCTTTGTACTTATCATCCGGTTCAAAATTTTTGTCAAATTTTAGGACATAACTTAGTGCATCTTCCTGATTTTTTGTAACCGGTCCCGGCAGTTCTTCTATGTCAAAATAAAAATCCCTTGTTTCGTTTTTGTATTCCTCATAATCTTCCATATAGAAAATAATGGGACGTCTTAAATTGGCATAATCAAAAAATACCGATGAGTAATCTGTAATAAGTATGTCGCTAATTACATACAAATAATTAATATCCTCAACACCTGATACATCATACACAAATCCCTGATATTTTGAAATATCAATGTGACTTGATATAAAATAATGTGCCCTAAATAGAATCACAAAATCATTTCCCAAAGTTTCCCCTGCCTTTTCAAAATCAATAAAATTGGCAAGTTCAAATCCCTCTGCCGGATTGTATTTGTTATCCCTAAATGTAGGTGCATATAGTATAACCTTTTTATCTCTTGGAATACCAAGCTTTTCTTTTATCTGCCTACATTCATCTTCAGTATATTTAAATAAGAAATCATTTCTTGGGTATCCTGTTGTAAGAACTTTATCCGTTTTTCCTGCTTCCTTCATGCCAAATGCAGAAATAAACTTTTCGGTGCAATACTTTGAAGGGGATATCATATAGGATATCTTCTTTGATTCTTTTGTGTATATATCTTTTTGCTTTGATTGATTTGTAAGGACGTTTCCTGTTTTTTTCACATCAAGACCTATTTTTTTTAGTGGAGTTCCATGCCATGTCTGAACAAACACCTGATTTTTCCCCGGTTTTAAAAACGGTCTTGGATTTGAATTAAATATCCAATACTTTGCTTTTGCCAATGCCCTATAGTACGAAAAACTTTCAAACTTAACCTTATTTTCAATATCATCTCTATCTGTGTGTCTAAGAGACCATATTAATGTATAATCTTTATATTTTTCATCTGACTTCATTTGCAGATACAACGCTTTTGGACTACAGGACACGCTTCTTCCCTGGAAAGCCTCAAACACTACTGTGTTGTCATCTGGATTTTCAATTAGTCTTGCCACAAAATACAAAAACCTTTTGTATAGAAGCATCAGTTGTCTGACAAAATCTTTTATTTTTTTCATCTAATGCCTCCAAACACTTTCATTTCAACACGTTTGCAGCTGTCACCGTCATTGTATGAATTAATCACCATGTTGATTCTTTCACGTTCCATTGCAAAGGGGTCATTTCCCTTTATTACATTATCGATATATTCTTCCAAATCCTTATAAGTTTTAAGCTTTGCTCCCGGCATATACTTAAATGGATCTTCAAATACAAAACCTCGCTTTTTCCCGTACTCTTCAATATCCTCTACCGTAAATGCTATAGGTCTGTTAAGCAACATATAATCAAAATAAACTGAAGAATAGTCAGTTATCAATCCGTCTGTATTTCTAAGTAACTGATATACATTTATATTTTTTTTGTTCAAGTCTTTTTGTGTTAAAAATGAAATATTGCTGTATTGATTATCAAAATTTTTAGCCACCTGTAAAGGATGAAGCTTTATTATCAACTTGCTGTTACCTTCTTTAAGTTTGTTATTAAGCTGCTGCAACTGGTCTTTTTTCAAAATCGATACAACATAATCTTCATCATATTCTCTGTAAGTTGGCATCCATAAGATCAACTTATCATATGATTCACGAATTTTTCTATCCGTTTGAACATCTTCTGCAAAAAGTTCATCATTTCTTGGATTCCCTAAAACTTCTACATTAGTTTCATTACATCCAAATATTTTTGCCATAATAGGTTTGTACATTGGGGATGATGCCACCACAAAAGAAAAAAAGTTGTAATCTATTTTCTCAAGTCCACTTTCAAGATTTCCTATTTTCTTTAACGGTGTGCCATGCCAAAGATTAACAACAATCTGACTCTTTGCCGGCTTGATAGGATATTTTCCAAAACAATAAAAAGCATACTTTGACTTCATAAAATGTTTTATACCCTTCTTATTACTTACAAACAACACATTCTTTGGTGGATTTTCCAAATACTTTTCAAAGTCATTTATGCTGACTACTATTTTGTATTCATCATTATATCCCTTATCCAAAAGATAATCATAAAATGCTTTTACATTATCTCTAAATCCTAAGTTTGAGTAAAAAAATATTAGTTTTTCATCTTTTTTTATTATTCCGTTAAGCCATGTAAGTGGCTTAAAGAATACTTTCAAAACTTCTTTATTCATTTTTTAGTCCTACTGTTTTCTTAATACTTTTGAATACAAAAATGTTCTAAATCCATTTGGAACTATACTTACAACACTTCTGGAAAGTGCGCCATACACAAAACTTCCAAATCCAATAAAGCCCATCTTCCTCTGATGTCTTTTAAATCTGAAAATAAGTGGTACATATGAAAAGCCACCACGTCTTTTATACATTTCCTCTCCGCCTCTCATATAAAGCAGATTGTCCTGCACATTGTATCCTTTATAGCCTTTATTTAACATTGTACACCACAGATTATAATCCTCAAAAAATTTATAATCTTCATAAAATCCTGCATCAACCACTGCCTGTTTTTTATACATTATACTAGGATGATTGAAAGGGCTTCTGTTTTTTGCAAACTCCACTATGTCCTTATTTTCTTCAGGCACAACTCTCATATTTTTTGTGTTTGAAATATCACCTGTAAATTCAATAATATTTGAGCCTACAATGTCTGCATTCTTTTCTTTCATGGCCTGTAACTGCTTTTCCACACGGTCATTTCTGCTAACATCGTCGCTGTCCATTCTGACTATAATGTCATTTTTACATTGAAGTATTCCATTGTTAAGTGCTTTTGCCAAACCCATATTGTGTTCAAGTCTGTAAACATTGAACAAGCCTGAATAGGTTGTTACATAATCTGCAATAACTTTATTCAGGCCTTCTGTAAGAGGTCCATCACACACTATTACAAAATCATCGGTTTTCACTGTCTGATTAAGAATACTGTCAATGGCCTCTTTTAAATATTCAGGTTTTTCTTTTATATAAACTGACATTAGCACTGAGTAATTCTCTGTCATATAAATCACCTATTTCTTATTAATAATTGCTGTTTTCTGATCTTTATCAACACCTTCTGTGTTATCCTTCATAAACATAATCTTAAAGGTCATTAATATCAACTGAATATCAGTCCACATTCTATAATGCTGTATATAATACATATCAAGTTTTAACTTGTCATAAGGTGTGGTATTGTACTTTCCATATACCTGAGCATATCCTGTAAGCCCTGCCTTAACCTTTAATCTAAAGCAAAACTCCGGTATATTTTCTTCATACTGAGCTGCTATCTCAGGTCTTTCAGGTCTTGGTCCTACTACTGACATCTGTCCTACCAGAATATTAAATACCTGTGGCAGTTCGTCCAAATGTGTTGCTCTAAGAATCTTACCAACCTTTGTAATTCTGTCATCATCTTTTGCTGCAAGTCTTGCGCCCTCTTTTTCGCAGTCAACCTTCATACTTCTAAACTTCAATATTTTAAAGACTTTCCCGTCTTTTGTAAGACGCTGCTGTGTATAGAAGATAGGACCTCTGTCCCAAATCAAATCGCATACTGCAACAATAAATGTAATAATAACAGTTGGAATGCACAAAATCAGTGCAATAATAATATCAATAAGTCGCTTTACTACTGCCTGCTCCCATTTCAATCCTTTATTTTTTGTAACCAACAATGGCGAATCAAATATATTGTTCTGCTCTGCTCCCATAATAATAATATCTGAAAGCTTTGGAGTGATGTATGCTCTCTTATCCACCATATAACACATCTTAATAATGGAATTTCTTCTCGCACTTGGTATGTCACAAAGAAGAACTGCTGAATGCTCCTTTATTAAGGAAAACAACTTCTTGTCATCTTCATCACAATGAACAGATTCAACAATCTGATATTTGTCCTCGCGTGTTTTGATTTTTTTAACCAAATTGTCCGGGTCTCTGTCACTATAAATAAGTAGCATATTCTTAGGTGGGTACAGCCATTTGTACACGCCCATGGCTATTCCTGTCCAAATCAGACAACAAAGCAGGTTGTCAAAACTCATTCCGATAATTGGAGCTGGATTTACTAATTTCAAAGATAACATGGATATCTGTAAATACATAATCAAATTGGTAAATAGCAACGCCAATATCTGAGAGAACACCAAATTGGAATACTGCAATCTTCCTAATTTAAACGCTCCATATACCTGTCCGAATACTGTAAACATTAATGCATATACAAACAATAAAACCAAATGTCCTTTAAAGAAAAAGGCTCTGTCCATTCCGCTACTATAGTGATGGTCCCATGTATACCAGAATATGATTGTCTGTGCTGTTATAACTATTGCAAGAAGCACTAACACCATAATTCTTCTAAATGCTCTTGATTGTTTCATTTCATCTCCTAAAACATAAGCTGGCTTGCAACATTCCGTAACACACAACACCAGCTCATAAACTTTCTTAATTTTACCAAAGCCACTATTATTTGTCAATTAATGACAGTCTTTGTGACTGTTATTTGCTTTGTTTTTTTACTATTATGTAGTATAATGAATAAAATCTGTGTAAATTCTATGTTTTTATACACATTGTTTTTTGATTTACAATACGCTCAAAATTGTAAATCATTTATTTAAGGAGGTACTTATGAGTAAAAATAAAACTTCATCGGATATCAAAACAGGATATTACGGTTATAGTTCAGAAACAGATAGAAGTCAAAAAAATACCCAAAAGCGAAACAAAGCCCTTATTATTATCGGCATTATTTTATTTATTATACAATTAGGATTGTCAGTTGTTGATGTATATTTATGCATTAAGAACCCTATAATTTCAGGACTTAATATTTTCAAAATTATACTTATTTGTTCAATTGCAGTTTTGATATTATTATTGGCACTTGTTTTATTCCTATTATCCAAACAAAAAAACGCACAGGTTGGAGCAATTGTTATTTCAATATTTGTTTGCATTATTCTTGCATTTACAATGTATTTTATATTGAGAGTTGATACCTTTTTAAACAAATACTCTGACGGAAAAGAACTTGATGAAAATCCGTTTGTTGTTTTTGTATCAGCCAATGACACTTTTGGAGAATTAAATAACAAGACTTTGGGACGTTCAGATACAAATATTTTGGCTGTAGTTAATCCAAAAACTCACAATGTTTTGATGATTTCAACACCTAGAGATTATTACGTTCCTGTTCAGGCAAAAATTGTTGCACCGGAATCTTATGACAAACTTACTCACGTTGGTCTTTATGGGAACGGTACTGCAAAGAATTCTGATGGAACTAAAGCCACGGTATCAGACTGGCAGTGGGCATATCAGGTATCATGGAATCCAGGCAACAAGGCTTTAATGGATACACTAAAATACTTATACAATTTCCAAATTGACAAAGAGCATTACCACTATGTAAAACTTAACTTTACAGGATTTGCAGAATTAATAGATGCTTTAGGCGGTGTTACTGTCAATGTTGATAAACCATTTTCTACAACAACCTATGCATCATATGGCAACGAAGATACCGGTGAGCGTAAAACATACACATACACAAAAGGCAAAATGAAAATGGACGGTGCAACTGCACTTACATTTGCCAGAGAACGTCACTCTTTTGGGAATGGTGATATGCAGCGAAACAAAAATCAGGTTAAAGTATTAAAAGCCATTGAGAAGAAAGCAATGAGTGGAAATACTTTACTTCATGTTGACAATGTTTTAGACGCTGTTGAAAACAGTTTCTCTACAGATATGGATATTTCTTCATCAGTTAACCTGTTTGAAGATGCCGGATCAGATGGTTGGAACATTATGTCATTCGGTGTTATCGGTACTCCTTCAAGAGATATTTGTACTTACACAGGAACTTCCCTTTCTGTAGTTTTACAAAATCAGGATTCAATTAACCGTGCAACAAATCTTATTAATATGACATTGCAGGGAAAAGATAAAAAAGAAATAAAGAAAACAATTAAGCAATATAATAAAGAACAGGTTGAATAAATCTGCTACTAAATTTTTATTATTAGGAGATTATTATGAAAAAGATTATTTTAACAGGCGGCGGTACTGCCGGTCATGTGACGCCAAACATTGCTTTGGTTAACGACTTAAAAGAGGCAGGATTTACTATCAAATATATCGGGTCAGCCGGTGGAATGGAAACTCAACTGGTAAAAGATGCAGGACTTGACTATGTAGGCATTTCTTCCGGAAAACTTCGTCGTTACTTTAGCTGGAAAAATTTTTCTGATCCTTTTAGGGTATTAAAAGGATACTTTCAGGCGAAAAAGATTATTAAAAAATTCAAACCTGATGTTGTTTTTTCAAAAGGTGGTTTTGTTACAGTTCCTGTAGTTTTTGCAGCTGCTAAATACAAAGTTCCTGTTATTATTCACGAGTCAGATATGACTCCGGGACTTGCCAACAGGCTTGCCATTAAAAAGGCAACAAAAGTATGCCACAACTTCCCTGAAACAGCAAAGTATCTGGGAAACAAGGCTGTACACACTGGTTCGCCTATTAGAGCTGAGTTATTTAAAGGGAACAAAATTGTAGCTCTTGATATGTGTGGATTTACAGGCAACAAACCGGTTATTATGGTTACCGGTGGAAGCCTTGGTGCCGAAAATGTAAACAAACTTGTAAGGGCTGCTCTTCCTGAATTATTAAAAGACTTTCAGGTTGCCCACCTTTGCGGGAAAGGAAAAGTTGATAATGATTTAGTTGGTACAAAGGGATACGCCCAGTTTGAATATATCAGCGATGAAATGAAAGATTTCTTTGCAATGGCAGATATTATTATTTCAAGAGCCGGTGCAAACAGTATTTGTGAAATATCAGCTCTTAACAAGCCAAACATTCTGATTCCACTATCTGCAAATGCCAGCCGTGGAGACCAGATTTTAAATGCAAAGTCTTACAAAAAGCAGGGCTTTAGTGAAGTCCTTGATGAAGATGTTGCCACAAAGGATGACTTAATCGAAACTGTACATAAAGTGTACAACAATAGAACCACATACATTGAAGCAATGTCCAAATCATCCGGCACAGGTGGTGTAGAAAAGATTGTCGGATTAATAAAAAATTTAAGTAAATAAATTAGCTGACAATTAATCAACAACATATTAAACAGATTAATAAACAAATTAATACGTAAAATAATTAACAAAAGAACTATATTCCGAAATAGAATATAGTTCTTTTAATTTAATCAAATAAAACCTCTCCTTAATACTACCATTATTTAAGCCGGATAATACTCTTGGAGAAAGTGCTTCTAACGCCGTTGGTTCATTAAGGCAGCGTAGCTGGCTTGATAGAACCGCTACGAGCGTTTGGCAGCGGGAGCGTGCTTTCGACAAGTTATTATCCGGCTTAAATGTGAGTATCTGGAAAGGTTTTATTTGATTAAATTTTTAACTTTTTCTGCTATTTCGGATAGTTTTTTTGTATCCTGTGTGCCAGGTGTCCATTTGATGTTGGCATCATCTTTGTCATATCTTGGAATAATGTGAATATGAAGATGGAACACTGACTGTCCTGCAACTTCACCGTTATTCTGCAAAATATTTACCCCCTGGCATCCTGTTGCTTCCTTTAATGCTGTTGCGATTTTCTTTGCAACAATATGTGCATGCACCAACAATTCATCATCAATTTCAAATACATTTGCTGCATGTGACTTTGGAATAACCAAAGCATGTCCAACCGTTGCCGGACCTGCATCAAAAATCACCTTAACCTTATCATCTTCATACAAAGTTGTTGAAGGTATTTCACCTGCTGCTATTTTACAAAATATACAATCACTCATTATCGTTCCTCCTAAAAATTATATATTAAATCTATTGTTTCCAAATTTAGGTCTATAGCAAATAAATGCAATTACAACACCTACTACTGCGCCACCAAAATGAGCCATCCAGTCAACGCCCTCTTCCATATTGCCAAATACCATCAGTATAAAGAGCAATATAAGCCTCGGTGCTGATACCTGACCCATCTGTCGTCTGTTTTTAAAAATCATAACAAGCATAATTCCAAATATTCCAAATATGGCACCAGACGCTCCAACACTGACTACCGCCTGATTTTGCCACATTTCTGCCATGGCTGAAATAACTGCTCCGCCAATGCCACACACAAAGTATGATATTACATATTTTACAGAACCATATTCTTTTTCAATCTGGTATCCCAATATTCCCAACATAAACATATTGTTCAAAATATGTTCACCACCTGAATGGACAAACATATGTGTAATAATCCTGTACCACTGACCGTCCTGAATCACTGCCGGCCAATACATTCCATATTGGTCCATAAAACTGTCTGCCGCTTCAAATCCAATATATTCCATATACAAAAACACCAGAACATTTAGGACTATCAAAACACTTGTTACAATAGGTATATTTCTTTTATTCATTATATCTACTCCATTTGCAAATACGCTCTTTGCAATAATCTGTCTAATAATTTATGAATTAAATATTTCCTTATACTCATCAAAAACAATAATATTCGGATGTTTTGTCCATTTAAACAGAAGTTTCTTTAATCGGTTTGTCTTAACATAAACAGCATCATATTCGTTCACAAGTTCCGGATTAAAAGTCTTATCCTCTATACCTGTCTTTGACATATAAATAACTTTCTCACAATCAAACTTTGATAGTACAGCCATCTGCTCTTTATCTTTGGCTCCATAATAAATAATCTTATCTACATCCATAGGACCGAAGGCTCGGTCTCTTTCATTGACAAATATCTCATCCATTTGCTTTTTGTTCTTCAAGTAAAAGTTTGGTATATTTTTAAATTCTTCCAATGCTACACTGTCATTCCATGTAAGGCTCATACCACCAAGCTGGCTGATATACTTTACATTTTCAGGAATAGTTCTAAGTAATAGTTTATTTCTATATACCTTTCCTGACTTGAAAGTGAGAAAATAGTTGTACTTATCAAAATCCAATTCTTCCAAACAGTTAATCCACTGTTCCGTAACAAAGTTATTTAACATGCTACCTACGAAAATCATTACATTTTTCTTGCCGTTTTTAGGCATCTTTTCTGTTTTAACAACATCATGTTTACCTAACACAAGGAACGCGCATTCTTTCTTAGCAGCATCATTTTCATCGTACGTACAGAACTTTTCAAGGAATTCTGTTTCGTCATAATTTTTATCTGCCAAAATGGCATCCATTAAAGACGATGCATCATAAACTGTTGTAAATGGCAGTTCATCAAAGTCAAAGTACACACCTCTGTCTCTAAAATATTCATCCTTGTCATATGCAAATAAAATAATTTTCTTTTTTGTATTTGCAAAATCAAAGAATACTGATGAATAATCAGTTATTAAAACATCACAGCAATTTAAGAAATCATATGTTTCATATTTTGCAGGGATAGTTTTAATGTTTTTAAACTTACCTAAATCTACTGTTCCTTTTAAGTATGGATGTAGATTTACATAAAACTCCTGATTTTCATTTAAATGGCTGTCTATATAATTAAGATTTTCAATAATCTCATCAGTTCCTACAGCCTCATTTAAAGAACCTCTCCATGTTGGAAGATAAGCAATTACCTGCTTTTTCTCCAACTGCTCTTCTTTTATAATCTTCTCATTTGGCTTTTCAAAAAATACTGAATTTCTTGGATAACCTGCCAGCATTATATTATTTTGACTTATGTTTTCAAGCATATAATCTCTTAACATATGCTCTTTCATATATTCACTTGGATATAATACATAGTCTGCTATACGGAAATTCTTCTGAAGATTTCCAATACGATGCATCTCATCGTGGGAACTTCTACCCAATGTCTTTAAAGGTGTTCCATGCCATGTATTAAAATATATCTGCTCAGGCTTTTTAATATAATATACCGGTAAACTTGTATCCGTAAACAGATATTTCGCTGTAGCAAGCAACTGCAAATACTCTTTTGACTCAAACTTTACAAGATTTACATTTGTCATATTGTAAAAATCAAGCTTTGTATTAAATTCTTTTACTCTTTTTTTGTCTACATTAAGATAAAATTTGTAATCTTTATATCTGTCATCAAAGTACATTGCCTTTAACAGATAAAACATATTTCCATTGCAGTCAGTTCCATGCTGTGGATCTATGAAAATGATCTTTTCATTTACTGCCATAGTTCTGTAGCTGTTATATTTTGCTCCCTTATCAAATGTTGTTGGTGCAATCTTTGATACCTCTTTTCTAAACTTAACCAAGGCATGTTCCCAAAATCCTCTTTGAGCATTTTGCTCTTCTTTTTTTGCTGCCTCAACAACTTCTTTGTCTTCTTTTATATCTTCATTAAAACGCTTCTCCCAATATTTTGAATTGTAATAATCCTTTGGACTCTTATCCTCATAATGTTCAAAATAAAGTGTATGTTCTTTATAATCAGGGAATCTGCTTTCTAAATACTCTATTGATTCTTTATAAAACTTTTTCTTCAAATCAAGTTCATGTAAAAATACAGGTCTTTCCCAACGGATAATAATATGATTTAATACAGTGTACAGCACATAATCATACAACGCTTCCTCGCCGTGCACCTCTTTTACACAATCATAAAAACTGTCCATCACAGGAAAAACATCAAAAAACTTTTTATTAAATGTGTTTGTAACTGAACCTTCTCTTAAAGTTCTATAATAATACAATGCTCTGTCAACCTTTGAAATTTTACCTGCATACAGATAATTTTTGTACGTAAATAGCAAATCCTCAAAGATCATAAAAGGCTCAAATCTTACATGATGCTCTTCAATCATAGAACGTTTAAAAATCTTATTCCATATATATGGAACGCCTTTTATAATCATATCCGGACTTTCCACAAATGATTTCCCAAAGACTTCCATATTGCCAACGTTAAAGTCCAGTGTTGTCCTTCCGTACAGTTTGGAATATCCTGAAACAACAATATCAGCCTCATCTTCTTTTGCCTTTTTGTACAACTGCTCATACATTGTAATATCTACAAAGTCATCGCTGTCAACAAATCCTATGTATTCACCTGTTGCTTTATCAAGACCTATGTTTCTTGCCTTGGACACACCACCATTTGGTACCACCAGTGATACAATTTTGTCAGGATATTTTTCTACGAATTTGTCAATTATTTCCTGACTATTATCCGGGCTTCCATCATTTACCACAATAATTTCTATACCATTTATTGTCTGTTTTACCAGACTGTTTAAACATCTTTCAATGTACTTTTCTACATTATACACCGGTACTATAACGCTTATTTTTTTCATATTGATCTCCCTTTTCAATTTTTGCTTTTTTTCCTAGTTTAAATATTTTATTTACAGTTACATCAAATATTTTCAGGCCTGATACAAATGTTAAAAGAACTGATGCCGTCAGACAAAACAGAACTAACGCCCAGTCACTTATCTGCATTGTATCATATATATGATATTCTTTTAATATCTCCAATAAAATTTTATGTACAATATATATGGAAAGTGTTCTCCTTCCTATTTTTGAAAACACGGTTTTTCTTTTTGGTATTAAAAGCATTACCAATGCTATCATTACCAATGCCGTTATCATCAAAATAAATCTAATTAAAATAGGCTGACCGATTTCAACTTTGTCCTCAACCATGAAATATCCTTTATCACCAAAAATCATTGGTTCAACGTATAAAATGGCATCTTTGGCATAAGCGACAACTGCAACTACTGCTACAATGCCCATGGTTCCAATAACTTTTGCTTTATTTCCTATTTTATTTATTATTCTTCCATCAAAATAATATCCAAGCATAAAAAACGGAAAATATATCAATGTCCTTGACATGACAAGTGTGGAATCAATTCCATCTTCCACGCCAACCAGTAGTGCAAGAACTGTAGTTATAATAATACATACAGGTCTTCTTACCTTTGCAAACAGTGGTAACAGTACATACCACCAAAACATTGCAAGTAAATACCACGGTGCCCCAGGTTCATAGAACAAAGAGAAAACAGCATCGTCGTGATTGAAACCTAAATCTATTGTATATAGTATTAATTTAAAAATTATATATAAACCTACAAATCCAAACAACTTATTTACATTGTGGGTTCCTTTTTTCACATAGTTTTTTGAAAAAAAACCTGCCACAAATACAAATGCCGGCATATGAAATAAATATATTGTATAAAACAACACACTTAAAACATCATTATTTTCTCTTACCGGAAGTATTACATGTCCAAGCACTACCAAAAATATAAGCACTGCCTTCATGTTATCCCAATAATCAATTCTCTTACTCATCTTAATGTTTCATCCTCTTTAGATTTTCTCTTATATACTTAAAGGTTTCTTCTTCGCCCTTTTCACTAAGCATAACCAACAGTTCCTCAAGTTGCCCGCTGGTTTTTGGATTAATACTTCTGTTCAATTTTCCACGGTTAAAATACTCTAAAGCATCATTATCCGTGTATTTTTCTTTATTGTATATTTTACTGGCTGCCACTCTGTCACAAAACATTTCAACCACATATTTATATGGCATCTCTATTGGCTTGTACACCTTTGTTTCTATGTCAATATCTCTCCAATATTCAAAATGGTGTTTATTTCTGCCCTTGTGGTGCATCCATGCTTTGGAACATCCTATATCCTCACGCTCACCCTCGTTTGGGCTGCGCATACCGGTATAGTATTTTACTCCCGGCACAAACTCTACCAAAGAATATTTTGAAAGATCATGTCTTAACCCCTGCCACAATATGCCTGCTTTTTTGCAATGTTTTATTACCGTATGCCTGTGCTTTGTAACAGTTTTAAAATGTCCTACAAAACGTTTAAATGTATTCATTTAACCTTTTCCTTTAAAAAATACTCTACCTTTTAGTATACCATAACTATATAAATTTTACAAAAATATTACAATTTTTCGAAAGGTTATTTTCTATTGTTATTGCTTATTTGTCCCACCATTGTTCATGCACTGTTAGGACAAGCATTTTGGCACTATGTTTTATATTGATATTTCATTTAAAATATACTGTGTATATAATTTTACAATATCAATGTCGGTACACTGATAAAGCATTCTTGCTCCAACGGCATCTTCAATCTCATTAAATACTACTTTATTGTGATGAAAAATAAAGTCGATTCCACCATAGTCTATGTTTAATTTTTCAAGAATTTTTTCCACCATTGATATTTCATAATCATTCAGAATATACTCCCTGACTTTTCCTCCAAGGCTAAAGTTACTTTTAAAACTGTCTTTTGAGGTTCTAAGTACCGCCTTAACTATTTTGTTTCCCATCACGTACACTCTTACGTCTTTTCCCAAATCTGAACATGGTTTTTGAATCACATAGTCGCCTTCAATACAGGATAATGCCTGCTTTTCTTCAGCGTCGTTTTTTACCATAAATACTTCACTTCCACCATGTCCTTTGCAACTTTTAATAATGTATGGATAAGCAAAAGTTTGATTTTCTTCATCTTCAATTATGTCCATATAGGTCACCACACCCTTTAGAAACAAATAGTTTTCCTTTTTATTGTTGGCAATTTTTGTTACTTTACTATTGTTAAAAACTCTTATACCATTTATCTCCAAAGCTTTTGCAATAAGCCAGTTTCTGCTACGGTTTATGGCAAAAATAATTTTTTCTCCATTTTGCGTACTCTCCAAAAGACCTGCAACCCACTTTGCATAATCATTTATCTCTTCAACTATAACCAGCCTAATTTCAATATTATATGGTAAAAAATCTTCCTGAAACATTGTCACAAAGCTTTTATTTTTTTCTATATCCACCTTGGAATACAATATTAATCCAACCTGCTTATTTGTCATTGTCTTCTGATACTTTCTTTTTTATATATTTCATAATATGTTCAGCCACATTTACTCCTGTACAGTCATAAATATTTTTAAAATGTGCATTGGAGTTGACCTCGCACAGCACCGGCTCATTGTCTTTTCCAAACAAAATATCCACACCTGCAAAATCAAGATTTAATTCTCTACACACATCAATTGCCATCTGCTTTTGCTCCGGTGTTGGCTCGTACTTTTTCATCTTTCCACCATTGGTAATGTTTGCCCTGAAATCCTTGTCATTCACTCTCTCCATGGCTGTTACCACTTCATCGCCAACTACATGGATACGCACGTCACGTCCCTTAGAACTTTCAATGTATTCCTGCATAACAAATTTGTCGTGACCAATATCCTTTATTTTTTCTACAGCTTCATAATAATTATTTACCAAATATACCTGTTCTCCAAAAGAGCCATTATTTTCCTTTATCACCATTGGGTATCCAATGTTTCCCTCAACCTGTAGTACAAAAGTGTAATCTTTATATTCTTTGTCAAATGTCATAGGAGCAATATATGTTTTTGGCATTTTAATATTTTTATTTCTAAGTTTTATAAATGTAAGAGCCTTACTGTCACAGGCCTCAATGCCTTCTGCACTGTTAAAAACCCTGAATCCTTCCCTTTCAAGCATTCTTGCAAGATTAATATCCTTATCCCAAAATAAAACGAACTCCGGTCTTGTATTCCAATTAATATTTTGTGGATTGGCAGGAAGAATAGAATCCAATTGATCATTTGGAATCTTTCTAAGACTGTAGCCTTCCTTTCCTGCTGCCTCAATTAACCAGTTATAAATCTCCTCAAACTTCTCGCTTTGCAAATACCCATTTACCACCAACCATGCTGTTTTCATTTATATCACCTTTTCTTTCTTATAATATTAATTATTCTATACTGCTAATTTGGTTTTATCTTAATTTTATAAATACCTGAAAAAGATATATTTTCTTCATAACGTCAAAGAACGGTTAAGGCCCCCTTGCCATTAACCGTTCCGGACTGAAAAATATGTTAGTATACTTATGAGTCTTAGGAGAGACCTATAAGTAATCGGTACTACTCTTCCATTATAACAAATTCTTTTTATTAATCAACATACTTTTTTCTTTTACTTGTTTTATTTTTATGCTAAAATGAAGATAGTTTTTGCATAGGAGGTTATTTTATGTATTTTAAGAACAATACCCATACAACAATTATGAGCAAATTTATTATTTTGGCAATTATGCTGGTTAGCATTTTCTCATTTGCAGGATGTGGCTCTAGCTCAGGCAATAAATCTCAGGAAACACAGTTAGAAACTCCTGTCCCTGTATCAAAAGTTTCCAGCAGTGGTTCAGTCGAAAAAGTTGCTTCAGGCAATGTTAAAATAAAAAATATTCGCAAAGTTAAATTTAATACTAAGCACAAATCAATTGCAAAATACGAGCAGAAAAATAAAGATACAGAAAACGAGAACTACAATGTAGCTTCTGACAACAGCGGCTACTCATATTTAAGTTATTCTTTTAACAAAGAAAATGCTCCAACTTTTTATGGTGTAAAAGTTGTTCCTACTGATGTGAATGCTATTTTGCAGTACACCTTTAAAGATGACAAGTTGAAAGAAACCCTTATTCAGTATGGCAACATTTCAAAAGACGCATACACTAATATTGTAAACAACATCAAAAGCACTTACAAAAACCCAACTTATACATCTGAATTGTCAAATGGTCAGGTAGAAAACTGGTGGAAAACAAAAGATGTAACTTTACGTGCTGTTTACCAACAGACAGGTGTTAGCGTATTTATTACACAAAATTAACGACAACTAAAACAACTCTTTTCACAAAGGGTTGTTTTTCTTTATTATAGAATTTCAGGAGGTGGCTTAATGTCATATGCAGATTATATTCAGGCTTCAAAACTTGGCAAAAAAGATTACCAGTCCAAATTAATGGAAGGAAAAAGCCCTACACTGGAGGTATTGGATGATATTCTTCATACTACTAAAGATTATCGTGAAGTTTCATTAGGTCTTGTGGAAATTCCCCTAGATCAGATTGTCGGAACCAAAACTGCTGCCAGAAGCAGTTCATTTTCCAGCAATTTTATGCCTATACTGGATGCGTCATCGGAGTTCGCTACCAAATGGAGTGTACTGTGTGATGCGCAAGCAGAAGAAGGTATTAAAGATCCTATAACCGCTTATGAATATATGAACAAATTCTACGTTTTGGAAGGCAACAAACGTGTCAGCGTTTTAAAATACTTTGATGCCGTTTCCATATCGGGAAATGTTACCAGAATTCTTCCAAGAAAATCTGATGATTATCCTGTGAAACTATATTATGAATTTGTTGATTTTTATAATCTGTCTCAGGTTAATTATTTATATATGTCAAAGCTTGGCAATTTTGCCAAATTGCAGTTTGAGATAAAGGGAAATGAAGACGAAGCCTGGTCATCTGATGATAAAATGAATTTCCGTTCAATGTATCAGAATTTTAGATCCAGATATGAACTTCTTGGTGGCAACCAGCTTGACCGTATCACATGTGGAGATGCTTTTCTGGCATTTATACAGCTATATGGTTATGTCCCTCTACTTGAAAAAAATGAAAAGCAGGTTAATGAACTTATAGAATTAAACTTTAAAGAATTTAAACTGATGTCTGATAAGGAAGTTGATTTACGTATGACTACTTCCACTAAAAAAGCTTCAGTTTTCAGCAAGTTTTTGTCTACCGGCACAAAACATTTAAAAATTGCTTTCATATATGAAAAAACCATTGCTTCATCATCATGGACTTACTCTCATGAGCTTGGCAGGTTACATTTAGATGAAGTATTTAATGATCAGGTCAGTTCAATATACTATGACAATATCAATTCTAAAAATATTGATGATGCCATAAACGATGCAATTAAAAATAATTGTACTTTGATTTTTACAACTTCGCCAACTTTTTCAAAGGCAAGTTTAAAGGCTGCCATAGCCAATCCAAAGATTACAATTTTAAACTGTTCACTTCACGACCCACATAGTTCAATGCGTACTTACTACGCCAGAATGTACGAGGCCAAATTTATTATGGGAGCTGTAGCAGGGGCGATGTCTGAACATGACCGTATAGCATACATTGCTGACTATCCTATATATGGCACAATTGCCAACATCAACGCTTTTGGCCTTGGCGTAAAAATGACCAATCCACGTGCAAAACTACACCTGTTGTGGAGTTGCCTAAAAGATGTAAATATTGAAGATCAAATTAAAGAATTAAAGCCTGACTGTGTTTCAGACAAGGACTTATCTGTTCCTGAAGCCGGCACAAGAAATTATGGCTTATATAAAGTTTTTCCTGAAGGAATCTGGAATCTGGGTATTTCAATTTACAATTGGGGTGGTTTTTATGAGCAGTTTGTTCGTGCAGTGCTGGATGGCACATGGAAAGCTGATGATTCAAAAAATGCCCAGGCCATTAACTACTGGTGGGGCATGGCTGAAAATGCCGTGGAGGTAATACCTTCACAGTGGCTTCCTGAAGGTGTAAAGCGACTTATTGACTTGCTTAGCAAAACCATTTGTTCAGGAGATTTTAATCCTTTTTCAGGCATTATATATTCTCAGGACAAAACCATTAGAAACCGTGCAAATCAGACTTTATCTCCTACAGACATTATTACCATGGACTGGTTATCAGACAATATTATTGGAGAAATTCCTGTTATTGAAGAATTAGAAGAAGATGCAAAACCTGTAGCAATGAAGCAGGGATTGGATTCTTAGAGAGGTGACACATGAAAATTTTATTTATATCAGATGAAGAATCCAAATACTATTGGGACCATTATTCACCTGAACAATTTGAAGATGTAGACTTAATTGTATCCTGTGGAGACTTAGCACCTCAATATCTTTCATTCCTTGTGACTTTATCCAAGGTTCCTGTTTACTATGTTCACGGAAACCACGATGGATGTTACAAATCAACGCCACCTGAGGGATGTATTTGTATTGACGATGACATAGTGGATTTTAATGGCGTTAGAATCATGGGATTAGGTGGTTCCATGCGTTACTGCCCGGGAGATTTTCAATACACTGAAAGGCAGATGCGAAAAAGATACAACAAGCTTCGTTCAAAGTTGTTTTTCAAAAAAGGAATTGACATCCTGGTATGTCATTCTCCTGCAAAGGGCATCAATGACGGTACAGATTTACCCCACACTGGTTTTTCTGTTTTCAAAGACATCATGGAAAAATACAAGCCAAAATATTTTGTTCACGGCCACATACATAAGTCATATTCTCACAACTTCAAGCGGTTCGATTCCTTTATGGACACAACCATTGTAAACGCCTGCGAACGCTGCATTGTGGAATACAAAGAAAAATAAAAGACCTATCTGAAAGATTACTATTGTTATAATTTAAGGCAGGTAATAGCCTTGGAGAAAGTGCTTCTAACGCCGTCGGTTCATTAAGGCAGCATAGCTGGCTTGATAGAACCGCTACGAGCGTTTGGCAGCGGGAGCGTGCTTTCGACAAGTTATTACCTGACTTAAATTTGTAACATGTAACCCTATGATAGGTCTTTTATTTTTTCTTTGTTTCGAGCCAGAATGCCGGACGTATGTTGATTTTTGTGGTGTTTACACAATAGCCGTAATCCATTACATTTCCGTAAGAAACGAACTGAGCTGTATTTTGATTTCCACCTGGTCCTATTAACCACCAGTCTCTTAAGAAATTGCTCAACATGGATTTGTATTTTTCTGCCTGATTGGCATTTAATAAGAAAATCTTGTCTGTTGTTGATTTTCCACCTTTTGTATTATATTTTTCATTGTCTGTTACAGTAATCTTTGTGTCCACAAATGTTTCTTTCATTTCAGGATAGAAAGCTACATCCATAAAATATGAGTTAAGGAAAGTTCTGATAGTACTTTCTTCCCAAGTTACATCCACGTCTCTGTCATTGTATGGATAACCACTGACCGGTTCAGACTTGACCATTAGGAATTTGCTACCCTTTTTGTCTACGATTAACCATTTGTACTGACCATACAATACGCTATCGCCTATTTCAGAATTTTTAATATTTTTAAGTTCAAGGTTTGTAAGCTGTGCCTTTGAATCCTTGTAATCTTCTATATCTCTTAAAGCATTCTTAGCATTCTCATAATCGTTTGATTTTTTCTTCTGAATGCCATATTCATACTTGCTTTCCTGATATCTACTCTCACTGTCCTTATAATCACCTAAATTATAAAACATCTTGTAAGATTTTTCGTATTTTCCTATCTTTTCAAAGAAAGAAGCTCTTGCATATCTGCCCGGTACTGTTTTTAGATAAACAGTTCCAACGATTCCAACCACTAAAACAATAGCTATAACTGCATAAACAACTTTTCTCTTTGTGCTTAAACCTTTGCTTTCCTCTTCTTCCTGTTTTTTCTTTTTATTCTGTGCCTGCTGCTCCTTTACTTTTTTTCTAAAAGGTTCAGCCTTTTTCTTATATTCTTCACATAACTGTTGTGAGTCCTCATACTCACCTAATTCTTCAAAAAGCTTTGCAATAGCTTCGTATATTTCTGCTGGTTCCTTATCTCTTAATAAACATTTTGCAGACTCTGCCAATGTCTTTGCATATTCATACTTTTCTTCATCTGAATTAAAGACCATTGCTGTCTTTTCTTTTGCTTTTGCCTTTGCCATAGACACCTCCATTATTGTATCTTTTATAATTATACACAGTTATGGATATTTTTCAATGTTACCCGTAAATTACCTTTTCAGCCATTTACCTTTTTTATATATTTTTCCATATAAAAAACGTGACATATAATCCTATGTGCCACTGAAGTCACATTATATATACCGTCACGTTTTTATTCTAAAACCACTGTAAAACTATCATCAATATAACAGTCAACAACATTATAGCCAACATTATTCTTGCTACTATCATCTGAGTTTTTGTTGTTTTTGCAGGTTTTTCTTTATTAAATCCGCTCTCTTTTAGCAACTCTTTTGCCTTGGACCATTGGTCATCCTCCACAAGTATCTTTTTATATAATGCAAGGTCTGAACCGTATATCCTAAAAGAATCCCCTGCTCCATCAGCCTGTATGCTTGTTTTTATATTATTTTCTTCTAATAAACCTATAGCCATCTGTAAGTCAATTTCACTGCTTGTTCCAAATACTTCTTTCATAGCCAAGTCCTCCCTTAACTTTTTTACTAACTATAGTTCTAATGTAATAATTAGTCAATGTTTAGGGCAAAGATTTTATTTATTCTTTTTTATTATTAACAGAACCATTTCTCCTACAAATACTGTAACAACATATGAACATAATGCCCAAAAGATTCCCGGAACAATAAACAAATACACAAGCACAGGAATAATACCCGCATATGCCCAAATGTTAATTATCCAAAACTTTCTCACTCTTTCATTATTTGTTCTTTCATTTGATATAAAGAACAATATAATGCTTATGCATATACATAATGCATATATAATTTTTGCAGCTTTCATATAATTGTCCATAAAGTTCTGTTCTATATTCCATGTCAGGAACATATCAATAAATAAAATTACGATTCCAATAATACTAAAACATGTTGCAACCGAAAACAAAACTTTATTGTCATTTTTATGTTCTTTTCCTGTTAATATATAATCCGTTGTTGTATTAAAGTAACTTGCTATTAACACAATCATGTCTGCTTTGGGAATGTCTTTTCCATCTTTCCAGTCATAAATCTCTTGTGTGGGGATTCCAACGTTCTTTCCAAACTCCTCTATAGAATCTCCTCTTTCCTTTAATAATTGAAAAATTCTATCTGATATATTCATTGCTTCTCTCCATTATAAATAGTAATATATTTTTACACCTTTTTGTGATTTTTAAATTTAATCGTACAACTTGCTGTTTTTTTCATAGTATAATATCTCAATCCTCCAAAAATTGAAAAATAACTTACATAAACTGTCATTTTTGCAACACTGTTTTTACCATCAGTCTTCTTTAGCATAATCGCTGGTTTTATTTGCCATGATTTATCATCTGTTTCTTTGATTGTTTCACTATTTTTCTCATCAACCAGAATATTTGCCTCTATTGGTATTATGTTTACACTTTCTGCATCCTTATAAACATAGCATCCCATATTATGTTGTGAGTCACTTGACTCTTCTACATCAAAAAAATTCTGAACATTTTCTATATTTTCGTATTCATATGCTCAATATTTTTTGCCTAAATGGTATGTTTTTTTACTTAAAATGTAAATAAAAATTTCCTAAGTGTATATTGTTTTCACCTAAATGGTAATTGCTAATCCCTGTATCACTCTTTATTTTCACAGAAACTTCCCCCATTTTCTCACCGTTATTTCTTAACTTTTTATTATATTTTTTAGAAATTTTTATATTACGTTCTTATACACAATATAAATTACAAAAGAAAAAAATTGCTACCTCATTAATCAAATTAATGAAATAGCAATCTTTTCTTTAATGAAACTTTGCATGTTACCGACACTCTTGCCTTTAACATCTTACTTATGTATATAAAATTTTTAATCCATCGATTCTATTGCTGAATAATCATATATATCTGTCATTTCAACGTAATCATCATTAGAATAATAATCTCCCTCTCCTACATCTTCTTCCAAAATAATATCATCTGTTAAATTTTCATCATCAAGAGTTATTCTTCTAATTGTTTCACTTCCCATCTTTCCCCTTACTGCATAAATACCATTTCTGTTTTCAGCTCCATACAAACCAACTGAACCCGTAATTTCACCGATATATTTAACACCTGAATCTGTATATTCATATACAGCATTTGACCGGTCTGCCTCATTTGTTCCATAGGAAATAATCAATTCATATGTGCCATTGTGATCTATATCATACAATCCATAACTAGCACTGTAATAATCATCGTCTCCTTCTTCGTATTCCTTAAGAATATCTGAATATGCCTCATTATAATCAATATGCTTAAAAGTACCGTCTTCATTTTGGATTATTGAATAATAACCTTCTTTATTTTTCCATATATTATATTGTTTTGTATAATACTCTTCAAAATTATCCATAGCTCCCGTCGGTGGATCACTAAAAGACATAATGCAATCTGCAAGAGACTGTAAATCAACCTTATCTTTTGAACCTGCTTTTTTAGTTAAACTCTTCTGTTCATTTTCATATTCCTGAAAAGCTTTTCCAATAAGCCCATCTATCAAAATCATATCCCGTTCTTCACCATCAAATTTTAAAGCACTTGGTTCAAATGTATTTTTACTTCTATCAATATCAAATTGAAGAACAACCTTAACCTCTTTGTCATTGAATGTACATCCTCCTGTAAATTCAACGATATCGCACTTTTCCTTTGTTTTAGTGGCACCCGATTCTGTGGTCTCTAATACACGTTCTCCCTTAAAGAACTCCCACTTCGGATTAGAAAAGAAATACTTAAATGCATCACCATATGTAAGATCCGAATAATATTTATTTTTTGTTTCCTTTACTAATTTTACATATTTATTTTCCTTTGTTCCTTCTCCACTGTATTTCGAGCTTTCACTTGAGCAACCTGTCATGGAAAATACTAATATACAACTTAACATTATTGCCAAAATTTTACGCATATCTCCATCATCTCCTTTTACAATAAATTTATTCTTCAGGTAAGTTTGTAACTTGTTTTAAATAGTCTACAAATTCAACTGCATCACTTTTAAACGCTGAATAGATTTCTGCTTCCATACCGTTTTTTAATGTAATAGTAATTTTGCTGTTTCGTCCTGCCCACAAAAAAATTAAAGCTGCTATTCCAAAATAAAATTCTAATGAAGCAATACCTACAACGCAAAGCAATACCACTGCATATAAAAAGTAATTTGCTATTTTAGTACTTAACTGAATACCGGTTATATCGTTTAAATACATTTTAGGTACAGCATTGTACTTTTCAGGAATCATATTTACTTCCATCATTTCGTTATCAATCTTTATATTGGTAACTCTTTTTCTAAAAACCTCCGAAGTCTTGACTCCCCTTGTTGAAATTAATTGGAATTCCTTCGCCTGACCTTCCTGCGATTGATTTTCCTGTTGGCTATTTTCTGTGCAATTATCCTCTGCCATGATTGTTTCCTCCCTTGTATATGATATATACAATTTTATCATATGGCATAGTACCTTTTTTTCAACAACTGACCCCTTGGGAGATGCGACAATCGTCGCACTACCCACCACTTTAATGAGTCACATACAGCTCGATTTCACTTCGTTCCATCTCGCTGATGCGACATTCGTCGCTTACCCACTACTTTAATGAGTCACATACAGCTCGATTACGCTTTGCTTCATCTCGCTGATGCGACATTCGTCGCATCAAATAAAAAAAGAATATGCTGTAGTGAAAGCAAGCTTTCCTTACAGCATATTCTTTTTTTATTTATATGTGACTCATTGTTTACGCACAAAGAAAAAGTACCACCCCAGGCAATTTAATGTCCGAAACGGTACCCGCAAGTGCGCCTCCAGGGGCTCGAACCCTGCACACCCTGAAAGCCCTAGAGCATTTTATATCAGTTTATTAAACATTATTTTGTGTTATAAAAATGCCCACAATACCTTTGTTTATCGGGCATTGCGGGCAATATAAAACATTATGGTATTTTATAATAAAATGTAAAAAGTTCAAGTGTTTGTGGGAAGGATTTTAGGTTTTATACTTAATTAATACATTTATTTGTAATAATAATAAGTTATCCATTTTTCTCTTTTTATTCCAAATAATAGCTATCTTCTATGCAAAGAATGATGAAATTAGTACTATTACAATTCCTATCCTACAACATTTTATTAATATCATTCATCAATTCTAACTTCTTTTTCTAGAAAATATTAATAATAGAATTAATATTGTATCAATAAAAAACATAATTACTGTATATTGTGTTTTCCAAAAGAAATCATCCATTATAATACTCATAAAATTAAACAAACAAATTAAAATTGATATTATCATTATCAAAAGGATAACGATTTTTTTCTTTTCAACTTTCATTATTTTACTCCTCCTTCAATTTTTGTATTATGTTCAAAATATTTAGCTGATTATTATCTTTTATTTTCCCTTTTAGGCATTTATTTTTAGATGCTACATCTAATAGTATTTTCTTCATCTCATTTGCTGACTTTATTTCTTCACTCATACTATATATTATTGCACAGGCCTTTGCAACATATGGCACAGCAAAAGAAGTTCCACCCATATAAGAAACTTTATTATCTTTTGTTAAGCATAAAATATCCGTTCCTGGTGCTACAATATCAACACTTTCACCATAGTTAGAAGTAGTACTTAAACATCCATCACATCTAAAACTTCCTACCGTAACAACATTATTAAAATTATAACTACTAGGATACATTTTCACTTCATCTATGTCTAAATTATAATTACCAGCCGCTACCACAAAAAGCATATTAGATTCTTTTATTACCTTTTTCAATTTTAAGTTCTCTTTAAACATAAGCAAACTTACAACACAAATTTCAGCCCCATTTTCTTGAGCATAAAGTATAGCGTCTACCAAGTCATCACACTCCCCATCATTACCTTGTTGCATGATTTTTAATGGCATAAATTCAATAAACTCGTTTTCTTCAAAATTACCATCTTCTGTTGAATTTGTACATAGTATATTGGCTATACTTGTACCATGACTTGTATCCTCCCTAGAAAACAATTCAGTGTTGTTATCTTTAAAATTATATCCACATATGTCATCCACATACCCATTTGCATCGTTATCAATATTATCTATCTTTTCATCAGTATTTTTCCACAAATGTCTTTTTAAAATAGCATTTTCAATATTAATTCCTGAATCAATAACTGCAATAGTACATTTACGATATTTTAAATATTCATTTAAATCAACCATTGAAATATCCATTTTCTTGTTAGCAATAGCTTTTTTATCAATCCAATCAATATCATCATCAATAAACATTTTGAATTTCCCATTATTATTATATTCCCACTGAATGATTCTTTTATCTTTCAAAGCAAATTTCGTTATGGTACTTTCATTGTTTTCTATCTCATTACTTTCTTTTTCGTTTTTCGCAATATTATCCTTATCTTTGGAATGATTAGTCTGAATTATCATAATGCATATGCATAATATGCTAAACATAAATGTTAAAAAAAACCATTTTACTTTTTTTGTTCTCATTGGCTATATTTTTTTCCCTAATCCCTTAACAATTGTATAATAATCTCCTGCATCCTTGTATGCAAAATACGCATCAATGTAATAATTTGCTGCCGCGACAGCGCTTCCTATTCCAAATGCACCACAAACCAAATCTAATACTACACCAACTGGCACTACTACTATATTTGCCGCTATTAATGCTGCAAGTGCCACATATGATATTGAGCCAGCTGTACAAATCGCTCTACATTTTGTATCATTGCTAATACATTTATTTACTTTGGATTTAAATTTATCACATTGTTTTTTATTATAGTTACTAAGGCTATCAACTCTTACCCTATAGGTTGCACTACATCCCAATTTTAAATATTGTTTTCTTCCGTTACTCCCTACTTGATACCAATATCTCCACTTATATCCTGATGGAATTTTATGAGTAGAACCATAATTAATCTTTTGTGCATAAATCTCACCCAAGTTTTCTTCTCTATCTAATGTATATGTTTCTGAATTAATTTTTTTATATTTCTCTTCTCCCCAAAAGTTTTTTCCACTTACTTCATATTCTTTCGCTGTAAGCTTATCATCAGAAATTACATATTCATATTTTTTATCATTATATATTACTTCAACTTTTCGCCCCTCTAGTGTATCTTTTGCTCTGATATCATAACTCGTCCCATCTATCTGAATTGTATTTTTGTAACTATCTTGGTCTTGAGCATAAACATCAGTGAATGTTATACTTGTCAATGCCATACTAACTACTAATATTATGCTTGTAATCTTTCTTACAATTTTTTTACTCATTTTGTACCTCTTTCCTTTTTTGTTCATAGTGTCTTTTTATAAAATACGTATTTTATTTAATACTTTGTTTCAAAACAATCTGAATATATCCTTTTACTTTCATAAACTCAATGTCTTTTGCCTAAATGGTATATATTTTTACTTAAATGGTAGTTCTAAATGTGAAAATGTTTATTATTAATGTTTTGTAAGCACAATATTGCTTACCATACTTTTGCAACAAAAAAAGCCACTTACGTGACTTCTTAACCATTTGCACATTCATATTGTCTTTTCAAAAAAACTTTTTTAAACTCGCTGACCTTCCTTCTTGATATATCTATATCATTACCGTTCTTCATATATATTACTGTGCCTTTTAGTGATTCTATTTCGTCCAGATTTACTATAAACGAATTATGGCATCTGTAAAACCATTTATTGTCCAGTTTCTGTTCCATCTCCGACATACTGTCGTTACATCTTTTTACTCCCAATGTCGTATAAATCAGTACCCCATGTCTTTGTGCTTCAAAATAATAAATGTTTTTTAGCGCTACCTCCTGCTGTGCTTCTCCAACGATATTTAAGGTTATCTTTTTATCCTTTTCAAGCAATTTTTTTGCTGAATAAAACGCCTCTTTCAGCTCTTCTTTTAAATTCACTTTGTCCAAATATCTAAATGCATTTACGAGATAACCTCTTCTGCTCATTTCCGTATGTGTTGTTAATATCATAAAGATGGTATCCTTATTTTTCTCTCTGGCTTTTTTAATAGTTTCAAAGCCATCTAACTCATCCATTTCTATATCTATTAAAGATATATCATATTCATCCTTAGATTCCAAATAGGATATTGGATTGTCATACACTGTAATCGCTATTTCATTTTTCATCTCTTCCTTAATGCATTCTTCTGCCTTTTCTCTCCAGTAAGCCTCATCATCAACTATTGCAATTTTCATGTTATTTACCTTTTTATAGAAATAGTTTCCATAAACTCTTCCTTTCCTATCTCTATGTATATAAGACCATTATTCCTTTCTACGCATTCTCTAACATTTTCAAGTCCGAAACCATGATATTCTCTGTCACTTTTTGTTGTAACCAGATTCTTATTTTTAAATTGTCCATTATCCTTATAGGTATTTCTTATGTTTATAATTATGTTTTCATCGTTGTATCTGCAATCTAAATAAATCTGTTTCTTTTTTGACTTACCTGCTGCTTCTATGGCATTACTTAAGATATTTGAAAATATTATACATAAATCATAAGCATCAATCCTACACTCTGCAGGTAAAACACCTGAAACTTTCATTTTTACACCTGAATCTATTGCCTGATAATAGTATTTATTCACTATTGCTTCCGCTATTCCGTTTCCGATGCTAACTGCATTTCCCAACTCATCTATTTTTATGTTTATTTTTTCTAAATAGTCATTTACTTCTTCATACTGTTTGCTATTTATAAGTTTTGTAAGCAATTCTAAGTGATTTCTAACATCGTGTCTGAACTTTTTTGTGTTTTTTTCACGTTCTTCAAGATATTCATAATAGTTTTTCTGCTCCTTCAAGTACATTTTTGTTTCCAGTTCTCTTTCCTGAGAAACATTTTTTGAAACCTTAAGTAGAATTACTGCCCCCAATTGTATGAATATCCCAACTATAACAGCTATGAACGCACCTGAAAATAGTAGTTTATGTTTTTCAGACAATTCAATTGTTACAACTTTTGCAACCGTCATCACCACAATGGAATTTACAACAATTAGCACTGTCAGTAATACCAGATTTTTATATTCTATTTTTTTCAATCCGTATTGATAATGTTTCCTATAAATATAGCCTACCGTATAAATAAACATTAACGATAAAACCGATGCCATAAGTTCTTCAAAGCTCTTAATGTCAAACGGTAAAAGTCCCAAAAAGAATTTTACCAAAATTAAAAACATAGTGTCTATCATAGACATCATAAATGGAATCCATATAGAAAATAAAAGCAATAATTTTCTTTTTTCTGCATACCACATTCTAAACACTGCATATGTTGTAATAAAGTATACAATTGAACCAATCTTCATTTTCTCATCAAAGTAAATAATACCTGATGCCAGTGCTATGATTGTAGCTATCAATATGATTTTATACTTATTAATTCTCTCTTCAAAATTTCCAAACAAATTCATTGCCATTATTATTTTTATAAAATGGCTGAAATCTGTTAATATTGCTATAAATAGATTCATATATTCCTCTTGCTGTTACTAAGTTACATCCATTATAACAAAATAACCTTCATTGCAAAAGGAATATATAATAACATTTTATATATTAATAATATGTGTTTCTAGAAAAATCTAAGAAACCATTTGTAAATGTATGAGTACAATACTTTTCCTTCCCGTATATACTAAAGTATTGTCCGGACAAGTACATATTACTTTTATTTTTTCTAATGTAAATGGATTTTTCCTAAGTGTATGTCTTAATTTCCTAAATGGTATCTAATATACTCTTAACAATATACAAACAATTACACCAACTCCAATCCCCCCACTTATTAATATCAGCACATAATTTCTTCTAACTATATCTTCAACATTCACCATCACTTTTATAATGGCATAAATCACTAACACAACCATTGCACCGATAACTAAATTGATTTTCCATAAATTCTTTATTACATCTCCAAAAATAATTATTGCCAGTAATTCTGTTAATACAACTATAGCTGCGTTTCTATCTAATACTTTATTTCTAATTAGCTTTACGATTTTTATAACTAAAACCATGATTAACATAACAATCAGCAAAAGCATTATTGTTATTCCAACATATGCCAATATTTTCACACCGTCTGCCATGTTTTTGTTACCTATATTACAATTTATTTCCAATCCGACAATGTTATATGCTTTTTTAATTAATTGAATTACTCTAATAAATATATTTTTAATCCAATTACCAATTTGAAAAATGTCTTTTTTCAAAACACTATTTCTATATGCAACGCATAACGAAAATACAATTCCATATGTAAGTAATATAAAAATCAATCCCTTATACTTTTTCTCCATTTGGTTTTCTGTTTTCAATTTTTCCATCAGGACTTGTTGACTTACTTCTTTTTGTAAGTCCTGCTTTCTTAATTCAAGTTTTTTCTCTTTTTCTGACAATTTTATTTCTTTATTTTCAAGTAATTTCTTTTGCACCTTGATTTCGTTTATTATTGCGTTATTATCTTCTCTTTGCCTGTCTGTCTGTTCTTTTATTTTCATTGCTTCTTTCATCATTTCTTCTGCTTTCCTCAACTGCAAGTCGCTCTCGCTCAAGCTCTCTATTTTCTCGTTCAACGATTTTATTTTCTCTGCTTGATTCTGAATCTGCAATGATGCTTTCTGCAATGTCTGTTGCAGTTTTAAGTTGTCTGATGATTGTTTCTGTATCTTTGCTTTCTGCGTTAATATTGTTGTTTCCATCTGCTGTAACTCCGCTGTCAGTTCTTCTGCTAAGTCTGCCAGCTCGTTCATTTTTAATTTTTCTGATTCTGTCATCTATCTTACTACTCTCCTTCCTCATTCTTCTTTTGATTTCAGCAATTGCTGATTCTGTTGTTTTAATGTTTTGTTCTGTTCTATTAATTTTCTGTTCTGTATCATTAATGAATCTACCTGTTGACTCAACAGACTGTTTTCCTGATTCAGTTCTTCCATTAGGCTCAATGTATCCCCTACCTTTTCTATCACTGCCAATACTTCCTTTAACTCTTCCAACTCTTTCATATATCTGTTCAACCCTTTCCTTTAATATTTTTGTTATTTCAGCAATGCTCTTCTTAATCTGCATTACCAATTTATTTGATTCCTTAACTTTTCTGTTATACTCACATCTGTCTGATACTTTTCCCTTTTGTTCCATTTGTCTTGCTGCATAGCCTTCATGAATTGTAGGTTCAATATCTAATCCCTGCTCTTCAAAACTTCTATGATCTATTTTTTGTTCCTCTATAAGAAATTTATTGCAATAATCAGCCCAGTTTTTTCTCCATTCCTTAAGCTGTTCTTTTGAATTCCATTGATTTTGAATCACATCAATTCTTTTCCAAAGTTTTTCTTCGCCCTTTCCTTTTCTGATTCTTACCTTTTGTTTTCCATTTTCATCAAGCAATGGTATTTTGTTTCCATTATCATCACGTGCGAACTCTGTCTTTCGCATATTTGACCAACTTCCATCTTTATTAAATGCTCTCATTGTACACATACAATGCACATGATGATTTCCTTCTTTTTCATGATATGCCCAGTCTGCTGCCATTCCTTTATTTACAAAATTCTCCTTTATAAATTCCCGCATTCTTGAAATTGTCTGCTCCCGATTCCACTCATTGGGAACTGCTATTTCAAACTCTCTTGCATACTGACTGTTTCGTTTATTTTCCCTTTTTTCAACTGCATTCCATAAAGTTTCTCTATCAGCCAAATCTTCAGGTGCATTTTTAGGTAAGAGTACTTCTGCAAATACAACTTCTTCTTTTCTTGTATAGTTAAAAGATAAACCAAGTCTTGCATCCTTTAATTTTTGTCCTGAAATATATGCAGCTGACGCAACAACACATTTTCCAATACTTGATTTAATTATTCTTGTTGTAAAATGATATATTGCCATATTTACACCTCCATCCAAGTGAAACTTGGTGCTATCCAAACGCATAGTTTGGCTCCCTCTGAGTAAGAGCGCACAATGAGCAACGCGAATGTTTATAAACGTTGGGCTCCGCCCACGTATAAGTGCGCCCTTCTTAAAAGAAGAAGGGAATAGAAAAATATCTACTCCCTTTCACAAACTACTTATTTGAATTAACATTTGTTTCCTTAACTCCCATTGCTGTTGAAAAATATTTACCGTTTTGTTCCTGCTTGTTTAAAAATCCTATCAATTTAGGTATGTCATCTTTTTCAATAGGTTTTCCCAAAACTGATTCAACTGCTGCACCTACCTCAATTAACCTATGATTTCGCTTTCTTCTATTTTCCTCAGCCTGCTTCTTTTCCAACTCTTTAATCTGTTCCTTTAAATTGTTTGCCTTTTCCAAATATGCAATTTGTTTCTTTGAAAGTTCATCTTTTCTTTCTTCATATGTTCTTTTTGCCATTTTAAATCCCTCCTATTATTTAATTGCTTCAACATCATTTCTCATTCTTAAATCTCTGCCTTCATTTTTTGATAAAAAATTTTCCAGCACATCTTTTTTAATAAGAAACTTTCTGCCTACCTTTATTACAGGTATTTTTTTCCACTCAATTAGATTTCTTAAAGTATTCTTTCCTATACCTGTAGATTTTGAAGCTTCTTCTACTGTATAAGCTAATTTAGCATTTTGCATGTTTATCATCTCCTTTCTTGCTTGCATATTGCAATTATTGTTTTATAATATAATTTGCATTTTAAAATTTGTCAATATCTTTAGCAAATTAATTTCAATAGCCAATATTGCATTATGCAAATATATATGATATTATTTTGTTATCTTAAAGAGAGGAGTTTATTCCTATGAGAGATAAACAATTATGTGCTGATATTGGAAAACGTATCAAGCAAAGACGTAAAGAATTAAATCTGAGTTTAGGATATATAGCTGACAAAATGGGCGTTAATATATCCACAGCTCAAAGATATGAAGCAGGACTTATTGATAATTCTAAAAAAATTGTTGTGGACAGTCTTGCTGAAATACTTCACACTACACCGGAATGGTTACGTGGAGAAACATCAGATTTGAACTCTGATGTAAAAGATTATATGGAACTGAAACTAATTGATTCATTCAATTCAGTTTTAAAATCTTTCTCTAATAATTTAACTGAAGACGCATCAATGTTTTCTAAAAACATGTTTTTATTATTATTAAATGAATTTGCAGAATTTAACAAATCTTTTGAATTTGCTCTTTCTAATTATTCTAATAATGATAATAGTGATATTGCTAAAACTATTGGGTTTAGCTCTTCAAATGAGTTTAATGAAGTTATGTTTTTAAGAGAGCTTAACAGTACAATAAATACTTTTACCGAGTTAAGCGATATTCTTAGAACTTATGCAAAAAATCCAACTGTTGCAAACAACAGACTTAACGCTCTTTTGAAGCAATAATATTTAAATAATTTTATGTAGGAGGTATTTCACATGGTTACAAAAAAATAAAAAGTTAATTACTTGAAGAAAAATGATATATTAACCTATTATCCTTTCCCAAGTACTTAACTTGGAAAGGAAATAATATGAATAATTTTGAATCACTACAAACAGGAAGTGTAAGAAAAAAAGGTTCTCAATGGTATTACCGATTTAGAATAAAAGATCAGGATGGAAATTGGAAAATGCATGAATTCAAGGGCGGTCAAACTAAAGCCGAAACTACTTTTATGCTAAAGCAGGCTCTTGAAGAATATCGTCAGGATGGTTCTATATTTTATGCTGGTTCCTTAACCGTAGGACAGCTTGCCGATATGTGGTACAATGCCGAAATTGAAAATAGTAATCTTACCACTAATGGCAAATACGGATATAAAAATGTAATCAATAATATTCACAATAATCCTTTTTCTCAAATCAAATTAAAGGATTTAACTATAGAAGACATTCAGGAATATGTTGACGGATTATATTTTGGCGTTTATGACAATGAAGGCAATCAAATTGCCAAACCTTATGCAAAAGCAACTATGAGGAAATTTTTTCTTGTTCTTAACAATATGTTTAAGTATGCGGTCTATCCAAAAAAACTGCTTAGAGAAAATTTAATGCAATATGTTAAAAAGAGAAAAGTTGCAAAAGATAATTCTCTTTTTGGTAACTCTAATGAAGCTAAAGTACAAACCATAACGCATCAGGAATTTTTAAAAATAATTAACTACTTATCTTCCGTAGAAGATTATTGTTATTTGGCATTACCAATTCAAATTGCTTACCATACAGGTATGAGAGCCGGAGAAGTATGTGGACTAACTTGGGATGATATCGATTTTGAAAATCAGGTTTTATATGTTAGACGTTCGATGTATTATGACAAGGATTTGAAAACTTGGGAGCTGAAAGTTCCTAAAAATGGCAAGCCACGAGCTATAGATTTTGGAGATAGTCTTGCCCATATTTTATTAATTGCAAAACACGAGCAACAACGAAACAAAAAAATCTATGGCGATTTGTATCAGAATCAGTTTTATCATACAACCGAAATAAGAGGTAAATTACATTGTCAGATTTATACGGACTATAACGAATCTTATATTAAGAATTTCACACGTTTTTGTCATGGAATTCATGTGGATGATATTGATTCCAACGTTTCACTATCTCCTTTAACTTTTGTATGTACAAAGCCTGATGGAGAATTACTTACAACTCAAACTCTCAAATGGTGTAACAAAGTAGTTCAGAAGAATTTGCCTGAAATCAGTCACTTTCATTTTCACTGTTTAAGACATACTTACGCTTCTACATTAGTATTAAATGGTGCTAACATTAAAGATGTACAGTCACTACTTGGACATTCAGATATAAAGATTACTCTGAATACTTATTCTCATGTTACTGAAAAATCCAGAAAGAAAGCTGTCAATATATTTGAGAATGCTATTTCTGATAAGATAGGATAAGATGAGATAAGATTTTTTACAAAATAATTTATGAATAGATATAAGAAAATATAATCGAAAATAACATCCTTCCCACAACTTGTGGGAAGATTTGTGGGAAAGGTTTACATAACATTGATTTTTTTGAACCTTTTTCCTTCTAATTTAATCTGATTTTTATTGATGTTTTTTAATGTTGATGTTGTTGTCACATTAATTTTTTAATAATGATTTTAAAACTGAAATATGTAGATTGGTAGTTATTTTAAGATTGTATTTTTCAGGGGAAAACAAGTTACTTTTATGTTTCAGAGAAGTTTCTGGTTTTATAAGGGATTTTGCGGAATATGCCTTTAAATAAGGTAGTGCACAGCTCGATTGCACTTCGCTTCATCTCGCTGATGTGGCATTCGCCGCATAAAATAAAAAGAAAAAAGACGCTCTGTCTTGAATGCAAGCATTCAGACCATATCGTCCTTTTTCTTTCCATTTTGCACTGCTCATTGCTTACGCACAAAAAAAGTACCACCCCAGGCAATTTAATGTCCGAAACGGTACCCGCAAGTGCGCCT
>URQO01000012.1 GCA_900550135.1 uncultured Eubacterium sp. | reverse complement strand
GCAAGTTTGTTGGTTTGTATATGTTTATAGCAGAAAAGCAGATATATAAGCCAATCAAGATGTTTTTGGCATAAAAGTAAGCCGGTTAATATACTTTTGGTATAAAAGTCGGTTTAATAAGCTTAAAGAACTTTGATATGACAGGAGATAATATGCAGTGTATATCAATAGATGACAATGTAAAATTAAATAATACAATAGTTACAATTGGAAAGTTTGACGGAATACATAAAGGTCATGAAAAGTTGTTTGAACAATTAAGAGAAAACGCAAATGGAAGACAAAAAGTTGTCCTTACATTTGAAACATCTCCAAAGGCTTTTTTAGATGACAACGCCAACAAAACAATTGTAACAGAATCCGAAAAGCAGATGCTTTGTGATATTCAGGGGATTGACGTATATATGAAAATGCCTATGAAAAAAGAATTTCTGGCACTTACACCTGATGAGTTTGTGTCAAAGATTTTAAAAGAAAAAATAGGAGCTACAACTATTGTATGTGGACCGGATTTTCGCTTTGGAACAAAAGCATCAGGAGATGTGAATTTTCTAAAAGAAAATCAAAAAAAATATGGGTATAGTCTTGTTGTTGTAACAAAGGAGCAATATCAAAACAAAGATATTAGCAGTACAGCGATAAGAGAAAAAATAACTCAGGGTAAAATGACAGAAGTAAATGAGATGCTTGATCATCCCTACAGTATTATAGGAAAGGTTTTGGAAGGAAAAAAACTGGGAAGAACATTAGGACTTCCTACAGCGAATATTATTCCTGAAAAGACCAAACTTCTGCCACCAAATGGAGTGTACAAAACAGTCCTGAAAGTGGCTGACAAAAGATTTAATGCCATTACAAACATTGGCGTAAATCCTACAGTGGAAACAGGTACACAAATAAAAGTTGAAACTCATATTTTGGAATATGAAGATTACATTTATAATGAAATAGTACAGGTTGAGTTTTATGATTTTGTAAGACCTGAAAAAACATTTGCAAATGTACAGGAATTAAAGGCTCAAATAGAGCGTGATATTCTGGTGTGCAAAGGAATTAAAAATTAGCAATAGTTGAAGGAACCGTAAGGGTTCCTTTTTTGTATATAAACCTGAACAAAAATGGAATAAGGCAGATGTATAATACTAAAAAATAAAGGAGGAAAATGGTGCCTTAGTACCATAGAAAAAATTATGATTTGTAATAAGTGTGGGAAGCCGATTCCTGATAGCAGTAAATATTGTAGTTATTGTGGAAACGTTATCGTAAGCGCGGAGGCTGTTCAAAGGAAACAACCAGTTCAAAATCAGCAGAATACTGCAAGCAGAGGATTGCTAAACAATAAAATTGTTTTGGGAGCAGCAGGAATAATTTTGGCAGTGCTGATTGGATTTATGATTATACATTTTTTCGGCAATGAAGATATTTTCATGCAGGGAGTAGAATTTGGAATGTCAAAAAGTGAGGTTGCTTCAAAAGTGAAATTAGATAATTTATATAATGAATCAGATTATTATTTGGGATATGCACCTTTTGTGGCCTTAAAAATCGATGATAAAGATATTGCAGCTGAAGTTCAGTTTTCTTTTACAGGTGATGACAAATTGTATCAAATAGAATATCAGTTTGAAGGGGAAGATGTTGATACAGAGATTGTAGTAGATTACATAAATAAAAAATATAATGGCGAAGATGTAGTTTTTCAGGGAAGTAAAGCTATGGGAGAAAAAGAAAGTAGTGATTATTATTTAACCGTGCAGGGTCATACTGTAATCCTTAAGAGCAAAGAATATTCAGATACAGACAGTTATCAATAGACAGGTTTTGCTAAAAGTATTATTATAGTGTATATGAAAGTGATAGCGACAAATTTTTTGTGAAAAATGAAACAAAGTAAGAGATAAAATAAAAATACGTGAGGTAAAAGGATGAAGAATTGGAAGTATATACTGTTATCAGGGGTAATGGCAGTATCTTTACTGGCAGTAGGATGTGGTAACAATGAAAAAGATGTTTTTGATACATCTAAAGATGCATCAGAAATTGGAGAATTGTTTCAAGGTGGTGAAGAGAGTACCATAGAGGAAACCACAACAGAAGAAATTACAACCCAGAAAGAAACATTGCCACCTATGAATTATGAAAAGTGTGATAATTTAAAAAGTGCAGTCAATATGATGGTAATTTATGATTTGTCATATAACAACCTGCCTAAAGAACCAAATGATAAGTTTTGGCAAAAATTCACAAACGCTTTGATATGCAATAGTTGGTATCAGGGATTTGAAGATTTAGTTAATCAGTATGGTACGGTTTGGAGCAATACACAAGTGGAAGATGCAGCTGAGCAACTTACAGGGCAAAGATTAAAATGCAGTACTTTTCCTGACGGACTTGATTTGCAAAATTCATCATCGCCATATGCATTTGATTGGAAACAGAAAAATATAGTTGAGACATCAATGGAAGATGGTTATCAGATAACATTTGATTTTGAATGGACAAGTGTGTCAACAGATACAAACAAAGGTATTAAAAAAGTAAAACTAATTGTTGTACCAAATGAAAACAGTCCTTTTGACGGGTATAGTATTTCCAGTATAGGAATCAATGAAGTTTCGAATCCGTCATAAAAGAACATGTATTTAGATATGAATCAAAGAAATTTGGACTAGACAACGGTAGTTTTATATAGTATACTACCAAAGTATGTTTAACCTACACTAAGTTTGCGGATACTCCGACCATTGCTTAAGTGTATGGGGATATATAAAAATATTAAGGAGGATTTGAAACATGATTTCAAAGGAAACAAAAGCTCAGCTTACAGCTGAATACGGAAAGACACCTACAGACACAGGTTCACCAGCAGTTCAGGTTGCAATCTTAACTTACAGAATTAAGGATTTAACAGAACATTTAAAGGTTAACCAGAAGGATCATCATTCAAGAAGAGGTCTTCTTAAGATGGTAGGTAAGAGACGTGGTTTACTTGACTACATCAAAGAAAACGATGTAAACGAATACAGAGCTTTAATTGAAAAATTAGGAATTCGTAAATAAGTTACCGATTATATGGCAAGAGAGGATATGTTCCTCTCTTGCTTTTTTTATGTAAATCACGTATAATTAAGTGGATTGTGGTTTTGTGCCACATAATGGCAGAAGAACCAAGCCGAAGCCACTGTAAAGGGCATTATTATTTCTGCATTAAGTAACAGCAAAAATAATATCAGGAAATGATGGTTTTTACAGTAGTTTCGGATTCTTCTGCAAAAAAATATTATATAAGGAGAAGTTACTTTAAGGTAACAAAAGAAGATTATGTACAAGAGTTTTAGTATGGAACTTGGTGGCAGAACTCTTACAGTTGATGTAGGAAGAGTTGCTGCTCAGGCAAATGGTGCAGCATTTATGCACTATGGTGACACAACAGTATTGTCAACAGCTACTGCATCTGACAAGCCTAGAGATGGTGTGGATTTCTTCCCACTTTCAGTAGAGTTTGAAGAAAAGATGTATTCAGTAGGAAAAATCCCCGGTGGATTTAATAAAAGAGAAGGAAAGGCTTCAGAGAACTCAGTTCTTACAGCACGTGTTATTGACCGTCCTATGAGACCTTTATTCCCAAAGGATTACAGAAACGATGTTTCTCTTAACAACTTAGTTATGTCAGTTGATCCTGAATGTAGACCTGAATTGGTTGCAATGTTAGGTTCAGCTATTTCAACATGTATTTCAGATATCCCATTTGACGGACCATGTGCAATGACACAGATTGGTTTAGTTGATGGTGAATTTATTGTAAACCCAAGTCAGGCAGATTGGGACAATGGTGATTTACAGCTTACAGTTGCTTCAACAAGACAGAAAGTTATTATGATTGAAGCAGGAGCAAACATCATTCCTGAAGCAAAGATGATCGAAGCTATTTACATGGCTCATGACATCAACCAGACAATTATTGAATTTATTGATAAGATTGTTGCAGAAGTAGGAAAAGAAAAACACACATATGAAAGTTGTGCTATTCCTGAAGAGTTATTTGCAGCAATTAAGGAAATTGTACCTCCTGCAGATATGGAAGTTGCAGTTTTCACAGATGATAAGCAGACAAGAGAAGAAAACATCCGTCAGATTACAGAAAAGTTAGAAGAAGCTTTTGCTGAAAATGAAGAATGGCTTGCAGTATTAGGCGAAGCTATCTATCAGTATCAGAAAAAGACAGTTCGTAAGATGATTTTAAAAGATCACAAGCGTCCTGATGGAAGAGCATTAGATCAAATCAGACCACTTGCAGCTGAAACAGATATTGTACCTAGAGTACATGGATCAGCTATGTTTACAAGAGGACAAACTCAGATTTGTAACGTATGTACATTGGCTCCATTATCAGAAGCACAGAAGATTGATGGATTAGATGAAAATGTAAAAACAAAGAGATATATGCATCATTACAACTTCCCATCATACTCAGTTGGTGAAACAAAGCCATCAAGAGGACCGGGACGTAGAGAAATCGGTCATGGTGCTTTAGCAGAAAAGGCTCTTATGCCTGTACTTCCTAGTGAAGAAGAATTCCCATATGCTATTAGAACTGTATCTGAAACATTTGAATCAAACGGTTCTACATCAATGGCAAGTACATGTTCATCATGTATGTCATTAATGGCAGCAGGTGTTCCAATCAAGGCTATGGTAGCAGGTATTTCATGTGGTCTTGTTACAGGTGATACAGATGATGATTATGTATTACTTACAGATATTCAGGGTCTTGAAGATTTCTTCGGAGACATGGACTTTAAGGTAACAGGTACAACAGAAGGTATCACAGCTATCCAGATGGATATTAAGATTCATGGTCTTACAAGAGAAATCGTTGAAGGTGCTATTGCAAGAACAAGAGAAGCAAGACTGTTCATTATGGACAACTGTATGAAACCTGCAATTGCAGAACCACGTAAGGAAGTAAATGAATATGCTCCAAAGATTGAGACAATTCAGATTAATCCTGACAAGATTGGTGATGTAGTAGGAAAGAGTGGTAAGGTTATCAATGCTATTATCGAAGAAACAGGCGTAAAGATTGATATTACAGATGAAGGTATGGTATCAGTTTGTGGTGTAGATAAGGCTATGATTGAAAAAGCTCTTAAATATATCGAAATCATTGTAACAGACTTTGAAGAAGGAATGATTCTTGAAGGAACAGTTGTAAGCATTAAAGAATTTGGTGCTTTCATTGAATTTGCTCCAGGAAAAGAAGGAATGGTTCACATCTCAAAGATTGCAAAAGAAAGAGTTGAACATGTAGAAGATTATCTTACACTTGGTGACAAGGTTAAAGTTAAATGCCTTGGAAAAGACAAGATGGGTAGAATAAGCTTCTCAATTAAAGATGCTCAGTAAATTATATTCAAAAAAGCTTTCGGATTTTTGATATAATACATTCAAAGTAGATGGGTTAAATAACCAAAATCTATTTTTGAGGTGATATCATTTTCCGGAAGTTTTTTTGTAGCAAAAGCCCGGCAAGCGATATCGTGATTGCACGAAATATCATTTGCCGGGCGTAAGAATATCTAAAAGCTATGCTTTGAGATGTCTACTCGATTGTATCTAATTTACATTGTGCTTTCCAGGTATAGTAAGTATGAATCTTTGAATTGGGTATATTTTCTACGGGTTAAATATGCTTCAAACCGGTTATTATACAAATGTATTAGTGAATGGTCAAAATCCGATACATATTTTAGATTGACAATATAACTTCTGTGAGAATAAAAGAAATAGGGCATATGTAGTTTTTCCAGCCAATATTTCATACTATAAATTGAATCATAATCTCCTTTTAAAGTATGTATAACTACTTTGTGCTCACGGGCTTCAGTAAAAATGATATCTGAAGATGGTACAAGAGAAATACCATTTTTTGTTTCGATAGGGATTTGTGTTACACATGTATTATATGATTCCAATAAATTTTTTATACTTGCAAAAATGCGCTGTTTATCCAATGGTTTTGGTAAATAGAAAAAATCGTGAAAACACATAACATCATCTAAAAACTGTGAATAGGAGGCCATTATAAATATAATAATATTCTCGTTTTCTTTTTTTAGTGTATTGCCAATGTGAATACCACTAATACCTGATATAGTCATATCTAAAAATACTATATCCTTTTCTTGAGAATTTAGTAACAAATCTTCGCCATTATGATAAGTTGTAATTGTTGGAATTTTTAAAGAATTTTTTTTGAAAAAGTTGCGAAGAATTTTCTCTAACTGATCTGTTATTTCTATATCGTTATCGCAAATTAAAATATGCATAAGTTTTCCTCCCTCATACTGTGCACATCGCCCCTTTGTCACTGCTATAAGATACATCGTAGAGAACGACTAAATTTTCTTACTAATATGAAAAGCATATCATATATATAAAAAAAAAACAATATTGCCACATAAAATAGTCGAAAAATGACCAAAAGAGGGGAAAAAGTGTCGTTTCACGCAAAAATATTGAAGCAAATAGAAATAAAAATTATAATATTTGTGCAACTAATATGAATATGTGCACGTATAAATTACTATTATAATGGAAAATAAAGATAAGTGTTAGTGATATTATTTCAAAAATAACAATATTTTATGAAGGGGTAAAAGACATATGCTAAAGAAATCGGTTAAGATGCAATTATCATATATGCTTAGAAGCAAGGCAACAGCATTTATTTTGATACTATTGCTGGTAGCAGTAGGTGCCAATTGGGCAATGAATTTAAAAGAAAATTGGAATACAGTGTATATTAGCCAAATGTTTAGTTTTGACAAAAAACTTACATTATCAGACTGGTCAATGGTTGGATATTTTATGATGCAATATTATCCATTATTAATAGTTATACCTACAGCATGGGTATATGTTGCCGATAGAAATAGTGGAATTAGTACATATATACAATCAAGAGTTGGAAAAAGAAGTTATTTATATGGAAAATTAATATCCGTATTTTTATTAACATCGTTTATTTTTATTATCCCATTTTTAATGGAAATTTTGTTAAGTGTTATTTGCTTTAGTGTAGAGTCTAATGGAGATCCGTCCCATATGGCTTATTGGGAGACTGTTGGACAAGAGGGAAAGAACTTTTTATCAAATATATTATTACATAGTAAAATTTTATATTCAGTGTTAATGACTTTAATATTTGGAGTTGTATCTGCAATACTTGCAACATTTAATTTTGCAATTACAATATTGCCGGCATTTAAAATGAAGATAGTAACATTTTTCCCTTTATACATTTTATTATTTGCAATATCATTTTTGCCAAAAGTAGTAGAACTAAAATATACTGTGGATTATCACTTTATTTTGAGAATGTTTGAAAATGGAAATGGGAAGAACTATTTAGTATATTTTATGTTTTTGCTGGTATTAATGGTGATTTCCTTTACAATTGTTGAGTGGAAAATAAAGAAGGAAGAAATTTTATAATGAAAATGTTAAGAAATGTGTTGGTAGCCTTGATAATGGGGATATTGTGTGTAGGAACGGGGTTTTTTGATTTAAAAAATGTGCCTTTGTGGAAAATTATATTGTTAAATTCTTATGCTGGCGTAGAATATTACCCTCAGGATATACCTGAATTTACGTTTCAATATATGCAACTATTCTTTTTTCAAATATTATTTGCCACATATATATACAGGCATTTTCAAAGTGCCAGCATATATTTTTTCTCTAGAAATGCCAATCGCAAAAGATGGTTTTTAAAAGAAGTGGCAAAAATATATTTTAATGCTGTTATATACTTGGTGGTGGCGTGTTTGGCGCAGATAATTGTAATTAGTATGTTTACAAAAATTACAATAGACATCAAATCTGTAATTATTGCATTGTATTACATTGTTATACATTCTTTGTATTTACTAGCCATTACATTGGCTGTAAATATAGTATCTGTAATATTTAGTGGTACTGTGGGATTTATTTCAGTACAAAGTATAATATTGTTTTCAATTTCCATATTCTTTTGGTTGGGAAATTATGTAAAGGATGGTGTTTTGTCAAGCAAAATTATTTTGCTGATAAAATACAATTTGGTTACAAATTTGTTTTTTCCATTTCATAACAGTGAGATTGAAAGCGTAAACAAAATAATTAATATAAATAATATTGATTTTGACTTGAATTTTTCCATACTCTATTATTTAGTCATTTGTATAGGTCTAATAATTATGGGGTGTTTTGTAGTGGAAAGATATGAGTTTATTACAAATACCAAGGAAATGGGATAGTGTATTATAAGTAACCAATTCTCTTGGAGAAGTTGTTACAAAGAGAAAGGACATAATATGAAATTAGTAGCGGAAAATATTTCAAAAAAAATTGGACAAAACCAAATATTGAAAAATATAAATCTTTGCATGGAAAATGGTAATGTTTATGGATTTGTAGGAAGAAACGGATCGGGTAAAACAATGCTGTTTAGAGCACTGTCAGGATTAATTACTATTTCTTCGGGCAGAATATTGTTGGATGACAAAGAACTACATAAGGATATTAGAGTGCTTGATAACATTGGAATAGTTATAGAAAATGCCGGCTTATATCCGGAACTGACAGGGTTCGAAAATTTGAAACTTCTTGCAAAAATTAATGGCAAAATTGACAATCAGCAGATTAAAGAAACAATAAAAAGAGTTGGTCTTAATCCCGAAGATAAAAGAACTTTTAAAAAGTATTCTTTGGGAATGAAACAGCGTATTGTTATAGCTCAGGCTATTATGGAAAAACCGGATATTTTGATGTTAGACGAACCTACAAATGCATTAGATGAAGAAGGTGTAGAATTAATCAGACAGATTATCAAAGAAGAAAAAGAAAGAGGTGCAATGGTTTTGATTGCCAGTCACAATCGTGAAGATATTGAAATTTTGACAGACAAGGTTTTTATAATAAACGGCGGTGTATTAAAAGAAGAAAAGACGTTATAGAAAATGAAATTTTATTATTTTTGTGATTGAACAATTAATCATCAAAACCAGGGGTAATACAGATTACAAGAGCGGAGAATAAAAATATGAAATTTAGATATATAGTTTTAGTATATATGATTGTTTTTTGCTTGGCATTAGTAATAGGGCTTTATGCAAAAACATCTTACATAGATTTAAATAATGAAAAGGAGCCTTTAAACGGGTTTACTATTGGACTTTTGCCAGATGATTTGACGGAAATAGAAGTTGTTCAAATGAAAGAAAATTTGGACAAGAGCAATTTGATTCTTGCTGTTGAATGTAAAGAAAAGCCAAATTTTCAGTATTCATGTGCATTACAAAATGTGGAAGTGAAAAAGGTTTTTAAGGGAAAAGACATAAAGGTTGGGGATAACATTGAACTGTGCACAGTTACCAGTGTATTTACAAATAAAGATATGTATGTTGGAGGAAAACCAACATTAAATATTGACTTTGTAAATAAAATGGAAGTGGGCAGAAGATATTTGGTATTCCTTGATAAGAAAGTAGAAAATAGTGATATTTATATAGGATTAGATGACATATTTGTAAAAACAGTATTCTGCTATGATGAAATAAAAAATAAACCATGCAAGCATATTGACAAAAATAAAACATCTGCATATTACAAAGATGTGTCTGACAATGAGTTCTTTATTAATTCACAAAAAGGTTTAGATAAAATAGAGAAATATAAAAAATCCCTTATTAAAAAATATGCATACTAATTAAAAGTAAACACTATGTATACATAAAAAAGACTTGATAAAGTTATATTTGAAAATAATTAATATTAAATTTGAAATATAACTTATGAAGTCTTTTGTTTTGCTATAAAATATACATTCTTATGTAAAAGTTAGTTATCTTAATATGAAAAAATACTATGATTTATAGAAATTATGATTTATAATGAAAAAGGTATTGAAAATATTAATATTCATGCAGAGGTTAAAATGACAGAAGAAAAGAAAATTAAAATAGGAAAGATTTTTAATAAAATATCAACGGTATTATTTGTATTGTTTTTTATAGCTGTACTTGTTATACCGGTTATGAACAAAACATTTTTTTTGATTTCTACAGTGGTTATAGTAGTTTTGTTTTCAGCAAGCTGTATAGTTAGTCATATTTGCTTGAAAGATTACAAGCCACAGTAAATTATATTCTATAAAATAACAAGGAGAACGAAAATGAAAAATAACAAAGGTACAATATGTGTTCAGGGTGGTTGGAAGCCTACTAAAGGCGAACCAAGAGTTTTGCCAATTTATCAGAGCACAACATTTAAGTATGACACATCAGATCAGATGGGAAGACTGTTTGACTTGGAGGATAGTGGATATTTCTATACAAGACTTCAGAATCCTACAAATGACGCAGTGGCACAAAAAATCTGTGATTTAGAGGGTGGAGCGGCAGCCATGCTTACATCATCAGGTCAGGCAGCAAACTTTTATGCAGTATTCAACATTTGTGAGGCAGGAGACCATTTGATTTGTTCATCAAATGTTTATGGTGGAACATTTAATTTGTTTGGGGTAACCATGAAAAAGATGGGTGTTGATGTGACTTTTGTAGACCCTGAAATTTCACCGGAAGATTTGGAAAAAGAATTTAAGCCTAACACAAAGTGTGTATTCGGAGAGTCAATTTCCAATCCATCATTAGTTGTGTTAGATTTCGAGAAGTTTAGCAAAGCAGCACATGCACATGGAGTACCATTTATTGTGGACAATACATTCCCTACACCAATCAATTGCAGACCTTTTGAGTTTGGGGCAGACATTGTTACTCACTCAACAACAAAATATATGGATGGACATGCCATGGCAGTAGGTGGAGCAATTGTTGATAGTGGAAATTTTGACTGGCAGGCACACGGGGACAAATTCCCTGGAATGACACAGCCTGATGATTCATATCACGGTATTGTATATTCAGAAAAATTTGGAAAAGCAGGATACATTACAAAGGCAACAGCACAGGTAATGAGAGATTTAGGATCAATACCATCTCCACAGAATTCATTCTTGCTGAATGTTGGACTTGAAACATTACATCTTAGAATGCCAAAACATTGTGAAAATGCCTATAAAGTGGCAAAGTGGCTTAGTGAAAATGACAAGGTGGCATGGGTTAATTATCCGGGACTTGAAGGTGACAAATATTATGAACGTGCAAAGAAATACATGCCAAATGGAACTTGTGGAGTTTTGACATTTGGTATAAAAGGTGGACGTGAAGCTTCTATCAGGTTTATGGATAGTTTGAAGTTTATAGCCATAGTAACCCATGTGGCAGATGCAAGATCATGTGTACTTCATCCTGCAAGTCATACACATAGACAGATGACAGATGAACAGTTAATTGAAGCAGGTGTTCAGCCTGATTTGATTAGATTTTCTGTTGGAATTGAAGATGCAGAAGACATTATTGCAGATTTAGAGCAGGCGCTTAATCAGTAATATAAAAATGAGAGGAATAACATGAAATTCAGACCGTGTATTGACATTCATAATGGAAAAGTAAAGCAGCTGGTAGGTGGCAGTTTAAAGGACAAGGGAGACTTGGCAACAGAAAATTTTGTATCCTCAAAGGGTGCTGCAGACTATGCAAAGATGTACAAAAATGATGGCTTAAAAGGTGGTCACATTATCATATTAAATGCAAAAGATTCTGAGTATTATCAGGCAACTAGAAAGCAGGCTTTGGAGGCTTTAGCAGAATACCCTGATGGTATGCAGATTGGTGGTGGAGTTAATGACCAAAATGCAAAGGAATACATAGATGCAGGAGCTTCTCATGTTATTGTTACATCTTTTGTGTTTAAAGATGGACAAATAAATTATGAACGACTGGAAAGTCTGAAAAATGCAGTAGGTTCAAAACATATTGTTCTTGATTTAAGTTGTAGGAAAAAGGATGGAAACTATTATATAGTAACAGACAGATGGCAGAAGTTTACTAATGAAATAATAAATCAAGAGTTACTTGACAGATTGGCAGAATATTGCAGTGAGTTTCTTGTTCATGGTGTGGATTCAGAAGGAAAGTCCGGTGGCATGGAAAAAGAACTTGTATCCATATTATCCAAATGGAACAGGATTCCCATAACCTATGCCGGTGGCATTGCTTCAATGGAACAAATAAATGAGTTTCGTGAAACCTGCGGTGGAAAAATGGATTTTACCATCGGTTCTGCTCTTGATATATTTGGTGGTCATCTTCCGTACGATACAATAAAAAATATTAAATAAATTTATAAAAACACTTCTTTGGTTACATACTATCATATAGAAAATGTAACTAAAGGAGTTTTTTTATGGATGAAGTAAAAGAGTATGGACAAACAGATTTGGATAATAACAAAAAGCATAAGAAAATACATTTGTTAAGTATTATAGGAGAAATTGAGGGACACGAAACAGCATCAGCCCAGACTAAAACTACAAAATATGAACATGTACTGCCTATGCTTGCAAAGGTGGAAGATGATGAAGATATAGATGGACTTTTGATTATATTAAACACAGTAGGAGGAGATGTGGAGTGTGGACTGGCAATTGCCGAGATGGTGGCAAGCCTTAGCAAACCTACAGTTTCACTGGTTCTTGGAGGAAGTCATTCTATAGGAGTTCCCCTTGCCGTGGCTACGGATTATTCTTTTATAGTGGAAACAGGAACCATGGTTATACATCCTGTAAGAATGAACGGTTTATTTATAGGAGTTCCCCAGACTTATGAATATTTTGAAAAAATTCAGCAGCGAATCAATCATTTTGTAATAAAACACTGCCATATAAAAGAAGAAAGATTTATGGAACTGATGAATGAAACTGAATTTTTAACAAAAGATGTAGGGAGCATATTGGTTGGAAAAGAAACTGTTGAGGAAGGGATAATAAATGAAATCGGAGGATTAAAGGAAGCATTAGGTAAACTCTATAAATTGATAGAGAACAACAAAAAATGAAAATATAATATAGATAAAATACAAAAAGTAATAATAGAAAATAAAAATATAAGTTAATAAAACTAAACACCGGATATGACAATATAGTAGAAAATCCACATATATAAATACATGTGAAACCTTGAGCCACAATATGTATCTTGAATAAAACATTAAAAAATAGTAAAATAAAAAGGATTATGGTCAGTAGGTGTGCGCAGACCACAAATATATTATAAAAGAGGTGCAAAGTGGCCAATACAAAAAAGAAAACCGGAGGGAAAAAATCAAATAATACTAAAAAGACTACCAGTGCAAGTAAAGCGGCGCAGACAAGAAAATTAAACGCAAAAAAAGCACAGCAACACAAAAAGGTAGTAAGAGAGATAAATTTCTGGATAGCAATAGGTGTGGCATTGTTTTTATTTCTAAGCAATTTTGGAATTTGTGGAATAGTAGGCAATTTTCTAAAAGAAGCCATGCTTGGATGTTTTGGATGGATGGGATACTTATTCCCTATAGTTTTGGCTGTAACAGTAGCATTACTTGTTTACAACGACATAAATTCAAAAATTGCATCCAAGATTATATGTGACATAGGTCTTTTCGTGGATTTGTGTACATTGTTACATCTGCTTAGTTATGGTGGTTCTGGTGAATCAGTTTTAACTTTCTATAAAGAAGGTGCCAAAAGCATTTTCGGTGGTGGTATAGTAGGCGGAGCCATTGGAAAAATGTTGCATTCCCTGTTAGGACTGACGGGCACATATATTGTTGTACTTGTGATTTTGATTATTTGCGTAGTGGTTCTTACGGAAAAGTCTATTATGTCTTTCATTAAAAACAGAGGAAAAGATGCCTATGAAAATGCAGCGGCTGAAGCTGAAATCAGAAGAGAGGCAAATGCTTTAGAAAAGGAACAAAGAAGACAGGAAAAGGCGCAAAGAAGAGAAGAAAAATTACGTCAGGAAAGAGAACGGTTAAATCAGAAAAAGCAGGGAGTAGATTTTTCCGCAGCAGCTTTAGAAGAAAAAATAGATATTGAGCCTGAAAAAATTGAGAACAATGACCAAAATGTTCACGAGATACATATTGAAGGTCTTGACGATGAAGATGGAAATGAAGTTTTGCAGGATGATACAGTTTATACCTACAACGATGCTGTAAATACAAAAGACAAAAGACCGTCTGCTCCTGCAGAAGCAAAAAATGATGAGCATGCTACAGATGGTGAGTTTACTCCAAAAGAAAGAATTATTGTAAGCGAAGATGCAAAAAAAACTATGGCAAGAAAACCATTTGGAGCCAAATCAGTTTCACCTGCCAAAAAGGATTCATCTGAAAAAATGGATATGTCAGCTAAAGAACTGATGGATGAAAATACTCCAAAAGAAGAAGTTAAAAAAGCATCTTCTGAAGGAAAGATAATTGCTCCCAAAAAGAAAAAATTAAAATATAGAAAACCAAGTTATGATTTGCTAAAAGACAGTGGGACAAGTTCAAATAAAACAACAAGAGTTGCACTGATGGAAACAGCAAACAAGTTAAAACAGGTACTTGCAAACTTTGGCGTAAAGGTTGAAATAACCAATGTAAGTAGGGGACCATCAGTTACAAGATATGAATTGCAACCTGAAATGGGTACAAAGGTTAGCCGTATAACAGGTTTGGCAGATGATATTAAGTTAAATATGGCAGCAGCTGATATTCGTATTGAAGCCCCAATCCCGGGAAAGGCAGCAGTTGGTATTGAAATTCCAAACAAGGGAAGAGATTCAGTTTGTCTGAAAGAACTTTTGATGTCAAAAGAACTTAAAAATCACAAATCGAAATTGGCATTCCCTGCAGGTAAGGATATTGCAGGAAAAGTTGTTGTAGCTGACATTGCAAAAATGCCACATATGTTAATAGCAGGAACAACAGGTTCCGGTAAATCAGTTTTTACAAACTCTATTTTAATGAGTATTTTATACAGAACAACACCAGAGGAGGTAAGACTTATAGTAATAGATCCAAAGGTTGTAGAGTTTCAGGTTTATAACAAGATACCGCATTTATTGTATGATGTTGTAACAGACCCTAAAAAGGCAGCAGGTATACTGAACTGGGCTGTGGCAGAGATGACCACCAGATACAACAAGTTTGCAAAAGCGGGAGCCAGGGATATAGGCAGTTACAATGTAAAAGTTGAGGCAGGACAGGTTGTTGACGATTTTGGAGAACCTGCAGAAAAAATGCCACAAATTCTTATAGTAATTGACGAGTTGGCAGACCTTATGATGGTAGCTGCAAAAGAGGTTGAAGAGGCTATATGCAGACTGGCACAGCTGGCAAGAGCAGCAGGGATACATATGGTTATTGCGACTCAAAGACCATCAGTTGATGTTATCACAGGTCTTATAAAGGCAAACATTCCATCAAGAGTAGCACTGACAGTGGCATCGGGTACTGATTCAAGAACTATTATTGATATGAATGGTGCTGAAAAACTGCTTGGAAATGGTGATATGTTGTTCTATCCTGCAGGTTATGTAAAACCAGTGAGAGTTCAGGGAGCATATGTTTCTGATCAGGAAATTTTTGATACAGTTGAGTTTATTAAGAACAACAGTGGTGAAGCAGAATATGATCAGTCAATAGATGCAAAATTAACTACAGATCAGGAAGCTATGAGCAATGATGGAAATGAAAGGGACCCGCTTTTTGCAGATGCAGGAAGACTTTGCATAGAGAAACAAAAAGGTTCTACAAGTATGATACAAAGACAGTTCCGTGTGGGCTTTAACAGGGCTGCACGTATTATGGAACAGTTATATGATGCAGGAGTGGTAGGTCAGGAAGAGACCAACAAACCGCGAAAGGTAATTATGTCCATCGAGGACTTTGAAAATATTTTATAAGGAGAAGGCAAATGAAAACAGATATTGAAATCGCACAGGAAGCAGAAATGTTACCAATAAAGCAGGTAGCAGAAAGAATTGGATTAAAGGAAGATGACCTTGAATTATACGGAAAGTATAAGGCAAAAATTTCAAATGAATACTACGATAGTATTAAGGAAAATGAAGACGGAAAATTAATCCTTGTTACAGCTATCAACCCAACACCGGCAGGAGAAGGCAAAACAACAGTTACTGTAGGTCTTGGAGAGGCTTTTGGAAGATTAAACAAAAAAGCTGTTATAGCTTTAAGAGAACCTTCACTTGGACCATGCTTTGGTATTAAAGGTGGAGCAGCAGGTGGCGGATATGCTCAGGTTGTTCCTATGGAAGATTTAAACCTTCACTTTACAGGAGATTTTCATGCTATTACATCAGCAAATAACCTTTTAGCAGCGATGCTTGACAACTCAATTCAGCAGGGCAATGAATTAAACATTGACCCTAATCAGGTTGTTTGGAAAAGATGTGTGGATATTAACGACAGAGTATTAAGAAATATTGTTGTAGGTCTTGGACGTAAGGTTGATGGAACTGTAAGAGAAGACCATTTTGTTATTACAGTAGCATCTGAGATTATGGCAATTTTATGTCTCGCAACAGACTATGCAGATTTAAAGGAAAGACTTGGAAAAATTATTGTTGCTTATACATATGACGGAGAACCTGTTACAGCAAAAGACATTAAGGCTGTAGGCTCCATGGCAGTATTATTAAAGGATGCAATGAAACCAAACCTTATTCAGACTTTAGAACATACACCGGCATTGGTACATGGTGGCCCATTTGCAAATATTGCTCATGGATGTAACTCAGTTAAGGCAACAAAAACAGCATTAAAGATGGCAGATTATGTTATTACAGAAGCAGGATTTGGGGCTGACCTTGGAGCAGAAAAGTTCTTAGACATTAAGTGTAGAAAAGCAGGATTAAAACCTGACTGTGTAGTTTTAGTAGCAACAGTAAGAGCTTTAAAATACAATGGTGGTGTTGCAAAAGAAGATTTATCAGAAGAAAATCTTGATGCTTTGGCAAAAGGTATTGTAAACCTTGAAAAGCATATTGAAAACTTACAGAAATTTGGAGTTCCTGTAGTTGTAACATTAAATCAGTTTATTACAGATACAGATGCAGAATATGAATACATTAAGAACTTCTGTGAAGAAAGAGGATGTGAGTTTGCATTGGCAGAAGTTTGGGCAAAAGGTGGCGAAGGTGGAATTGCTTTGGCAGAAAAAGTTATAGAAACAATAGAAACAAAGCCTTCAAACTATGCACCTTTGTATCCTGATGATATGCCAATTAAAGAAAAAATCGAAACAATTGCAAAAGAAATTTACGGAGCAGACGGTGTTACATATTCACCGGAAGCAGAAAAGGCTATTGCAAATGTAAACAAACTTGGATACAGTGACTATCCTGTATGTATGGCAAAAACTCAGTTCTCATTGTCAGATGACAGAAGCAAGTTGGGAAGACCTACAGGATTTAAGATTAACATAAGAGATGTATATATTTCAGCAGGAGCAGGTTTTGTAGTTGCACTTACAGGCAATGTAATGACAATGCCGGGACTTTCAAAAAAACCTGCCGCATATGAAATTAATTTAACAGACGACGGTAAAATTCAGGGATTATTCTAGTATTACTACAGTATTGTTTCAGTATCTCGCTTTGTCTGTGGAACAAATTAATGAAAGCACGCTCCCGCTGCCAAACGCTCGTAGCGGTCCTATAAAGCAAACTAGGTTTCCTTTATGGACCGACGGCGTTAGAGCACTTCCTTATAATATTGTTCCACAAGCCAAAGTTCATATATTGAAATAATAGTGTGTATTTGTTTATTCTCTAAATAGTAAAAACAGAACTAAAAAGGAGAAAACATGGCAAAGATTATAGACGGAAAAGCTATTTCAATGGCTATAAAGGATGAACTAAAAGAAAAAGTGGCTGAATACAAAAAGCAGGGAGTAGAAATCACACTGGCTGTAGTTAAAGTTGGAAATGACCCTGCGTCAGCAGTTTATGTAAGAAATAAGGAAAAGGCATGTGAGTATGTAGGTATTACCTCAAGAACATTGGCACTTCCTGAAGAAACAACAGAAGAAGAACTTTTAAAAGTAGTAAAAGAGTTAAACGAAGACAAGGCAGTAAATGGTATTTTAGTACAGTTGCCACTTCCAAAACATATTGATGAAAGCAAAGTTTTACTTGCAATAGACAGTAACAAGGATGTGGATGGATTCCATCCTGTAAATGTTGGAAAAATGGTTATTGGGGAAGAAACATTTCTTCCATGTACACCGGCAGGTATTATTGAAATGCTAAAAAGAACTGATATTGAAATTTCAGGCAAAGAATGTGTTGTTATCGGAAGAAGCAACATTGTTGGAAAGCCAATGTCAATGCTTATGTTAAAAGAAAATGCCACAGTTACAATTGCTCATTCAAGAACAAAAGATTTAAAAGAAGTGACAAAGAGAGCGGATATTTTAATTGCAGCAATTGGTAAAGCAAAATTTGTTACAGCAGATTATGTAAAAGAAGGTGCTGTAATCATTGATGTAGGAATGGACAGAGACGAAAATGGCAAGTTATGTGGAGATGTTGACTTTGATTCTGTTTCACAGGTTGCAAGTGCAATTACACCTGTTCCAGGTGGTGTAGGACCAATGACAGTAACAATGTTATTAGTGAACTGCTTAAGAAGTGTAGAATTAAACAAGTAATATTATTCGAATGTTTATGTAGGTTTCCCTATGTAAGTATTTGCTTGAAAAGGGGATGTTATTTCTACCCCCATTATGAACGAAAGGATGGTTTAAATGTTTGCAAATATAATTGTTGATATTTCTCATGAAAAGTTAGACCGTCCTTTTGGTTATATTATTCCAAAAGAACTTGAAGACAGAGTTCATATAGGAACTGCTGTTATGATTCCTTTTGGACGTGGAAACAGACTTATATCAGGTTATGTTATTGAAATAACCAACACACCGGGATTTGATGTGTCCAAAATGAAGAAAATTGAGTCTGTTGTGGAAAATGCAACGTCTGTAGAAGGCGAACTAATAAAACTTGCATGGTGGATAAAAGAAAACTACGGTTCAACTATGAATCAGGCGTTAAAAACTGTTATTCCTGTAAAAAAGACAGTTAAAAGGGTGGAAAGAAAAACAGTAGTATTAAACATAGAACCACCATTAATAGATGAAAAAATAAATACTTACAAAAAGAAAAATGCAAAAGCAAGAGTAAGACTTTTAGAGGCTTTAAAAGAAAGCAGGACTATTTCAAAAAATCTGGTAACAGAAAAACTAAATATATCTGAAAGTACGCTGAAAACCATGGTGATGATTGGAGATATTGTAATTGAAAGTGAGTCTGATTACAGAAATCCAATAAAGCCTGTAGAACAGAGAAAATATAACATAGTATTAAATGACCAACAACAAAAGGTTGCTGATGAAATTAAAAAGACTATTACTTTTGAAAAAAATCAGGCACCGAATATCCATCTGATTCATGGCATAACCGGCAGTGGGAAAACAGAAGTTTATATGGATTTAATTGATTATACGGTAAATAAAGGAAAGTCAGTTATTGTACTTATTCCTGAAATTGCATTAACATACCAGACAGTTATGAGATTTACAAGAAGATTTGGAGACAAAGTTTCCATTATCAATTCAAAGTTGTCAAAAGGTGAAAGGTATGATCAGTTTGAAAGAGCAAAAAATAACGACATAAATATAATGATAGGTCCAAGGTCAGCATTGTTTACACCATTTAAAAATCTTGGACTTATAGTAATAGACGAGGAACATGAAGATGCTTATAAAAGCGAGTCAGTTCCAAAATATCATGCAGTTGAGGTTGCAATAAAAAGAGCAAAAGACGAAGGTGCAACTTTGGTACTTGGCTCAGCCACGCCGTCCATTGAATCTTTTTACAGGGCAAAGCAGGGAGTGTATAAGCTGCATACTTTGAGTAAAAGAGAAAAGGGACAGTTGGCTCAGGTATCTGTAGTTGACTTGCGGGAAGAACTGAAAAACGAAAACAAATCAATTTTCAGTGTACAACTACAAAATTTGATTAAAGACAGATTAGAAAAAAAGCAACAGACTATGTTGTTTATAAATAGAAGAGGATATGCAGGATTTGTATCCTGTAGAGATTGTGGAAAGCCAATCAAATGTCCTCATTGTGATGTTACATTAAAGCTTCACAGAAACAGAAAAATGATATGTCACTATTGTGGCCACACAGAAGATATGCCAAAAGTCTGTCCCCAGTGTGGTTCTGTAAAACTGGGAGGTTTTGGCATAGGAACCCAGCAGATTGAAACAGCGGTTAAAAAAATGTTTCCAAACAGCAGGGTTTTAAGAATGGACGCAGATACCACTTCAAAAAAAGGTGGTCATGAGGAAATCTTATCAGCATTTGCAAATGGTGATGCAGATATACTGGTAGGAACCCAGATGATTGTAAAAGGTCATGATTTTCCAAAGGTAACACTGGTAGGAGTCATTGCAGCAGATATGTCTTTGTACGATGCAGATTACAGAGCTGCAGAGAAGACTTTCCAGTTGCTTTGTCAGGCTGCAGGAAGAGCAGGAAGAAGTGACCTTGAAGGACAGGTTGTTATACAAACTTATGCTCCTGACAACTATAGTATAGAGGCAGCCAGTCATCAGGACTATTATGAATTTTATGAACAGGAGATTTCATATAGAAAGTTAATGAAATACCCACCTGTATCCAATATGGTTTCAGTATTGCTTCAAAGTAAAAATCAGGGCAGTTTAAATACAAACGTCCAGTGGCTTGTAAACTGTATAAAAGAGTTTAAAGAAAAATACTTTGAAGACTTAATGGTTATCGGACCGGCTGACCCACCTGTTGGAAAAATAAATGATGTATACCGAAAGATTGTTTATCTGAAAAGTGACAATCGAATAAAGATGGTAGGTTTAAAAAATTATTTAGAAGATGTAATAAAAAATTCACAGAATTTCAAAAATATAAGCGTACAATTTGATTTTAAAGCATAGAAAAGGAGAGAAACCATGGCAATAAGAAATATAAGAGAACTTGGAGAACCATGTTTAAGAAAAATATGCAAACCTGTAAAGGATGTAAATTTAAGAACAAAAATATTAATCGGAGACATGTTTGATACTATGTATGAAGCAAATGGTGTTGGACTTGCAGCACCTCAGGTTGGTATTTTAAAAAGAATATTTGTAATTGATTGTGGTGATTGCGAAGAAAACAGCAATCCACTTGTATTTATCAATCCTGAAATTTTAGAAAAAGAAGGAACTCAGGTTGACTATGAAGGTTGCCTTAGTGTTCCGGGCAAATCAGGAAAAGTAGCAAGAGCCAACTATGTAAAAGTAAGAGCTTTTGATGAAAAAATGAATGAGTTTGAGTTGGAAGCAGAAGGCCTTTTGGCAAGATGTATTTTACATGAAAATGATCATTTAGACGGTATTGTATATGTAGATAAAGTTGAAGGACAGCTTTATAACAACGAGGACTTACAGCAACAACAGTAGGTGGAGGTGCCAATGAAAGTAGTATTTATGGGAACACCGGATTTTTCAGTTCCGGCACTGGAAAAAATTGCACAAAATCATCAGGTACAGGCAGTAGTTACACAGCAGGACAGACCAAAGGGAAGAGGTCACAAAATGCAATATACTCCTGTTAAAGAAAAAGCGTTGGAACTAAATATTCCTGTTTTTCAGCCTGAAAAGGTAAAAAATCCTGAATTTGTGGATATACTAAAAGAGATGAATCCTGACGTTATTGTAGTTATTGCTTTTGGTCAGATTTTATCAAAGGAAATACTTGATTTACCAAAGTATGGCTGCATAAATGTCCATGCATCATTGCTTCCTGAGTACAGAGGGGCAGCCCCAATTCAATGGGCAGTAATAGATGGAAAAAAAGAGTCAGGTGTTACAACAATGTATATGGCAGAAGGCCTTGATACAGGAGACATTATTGACAAAAAAGTAATAGAACTTGACAAAAAAGAAACAGGTGGCAGCCTTTTTGACAGACTTTCATTAATTGGTGGAGATTTAATATTAGAAACACTTAAGCATCTTGAAGATGGTACAGCGAAAAGAATACCACAGGATGATGAAAAGTCATCATATGCAGGAAAAATCACAAAAGAGTTAGGACATATTGATTTTACCAAGTCAGCAGTAGAAATAGAGCAACTTATTCGTGGACTTAATCCATGGCCAAGTGCATTTGTCCATGTAGATGACAAAACTCTTAAAATATGGGATGCTGATGTAATAGATGAGCCGGTAAAAGAAGAACCAGGTACAATTATCAGTACAAACAAAACATTAAAGGTGGCCACAGGTGATGGTTACCTTGACATAAAAGAACTGCAACTTGCAGGTAAAAAGAGAATGGATAGTGTGTCATTTTTAAATGGATACAGTATAAAAAGTGAAAAGATGATTTAATTTCAAACATCTACAGCATAAAAGTGAAAAATGATTTAATAAAAATATTAAAGACAGTTATTTATGCTGTCATACAATATTTTATTAATAAAGTTTATTGGTGTAAACACCGGAAAGGAGACAGCTATGCTATATGGTTATTATTTTGATCCAACATATATACTTATAATAATAGGTATGGTGCTTTGTCTTGCAGCATCAGCCCATGTCAATTCTACTTACAGAAAATATTCAAAGGTAAGAAGCAATTCGGGTATGACAGGAGCACAGGCTGCAGCAAGAATATTGGAATCTCAGGGTATATATGATGTTACTATTCAGCATATAGGAGGAAATCTTACTGACAATTACAATCCCTCAAACAAAGTATTAAGTTTGTCAGATTCAACATATGCAAGTACAAGTGTAGCAGCTATAGGTGTAGCAGCTCACGAGTGTGGTCATGCTGTTCAACATCATAGGGGATACACACCTATTGCCGTTAGAAATGCATTGGTACCTTTTGCAAACTGGGGTTCAAGATTGTCATGGGTACTGATTTTGGCAGGCATATTTTTCTTCGGACAGGGAACAGGACAAACGCTTATAAACATAGGTATTTTTGCTTTTTCATTAGCTGTATTATTTCAGCTGGTTACTCTTCCGGTAGAGTTTAATGCATCAAACCGAGCTATAAAAATACTTGAAACTACAGGTATATTTGGCAGTGATGAATTAAGATGTACCAAAAAGGTGTTGGGAGCAGCAGCACTAACATACGTTGCAGCAGCAGCTTCTTCAATTTTACAGTTACTTAGACTGGTATTACTATTTGGAGGAAGAGATGATGACTAGTGACAAAACACAAGTCAATTTAAGAAATATAGTATTGTCAATGCTATGTGATGTACAGGATGGAGAAAAAAGTCATATTGTTCTTAAAAAATATCTGGACAAATATAATCATTTGGAAAAAAGAGACAGAGCATTTATTACAGTATTGTACAAAGGAACAATTGAACGTCAGATAGAACTTGATTATATTATTGACAGTTTTTCAAAGACCAAAACTAACAAAATGAAAAAAGTTATTCTGATAATATTAAGAATGTCTGTATATCAGTTAAAGTACATGACACAGGTGCCACAGTCAGCAGTATGCAATGAGGCTGTAAAGCTTGTAAATAAAAGAAAAATGTATGGACTGAAAGGTTTTGTCAATGGTGTTGTAAGAAATATTTCAAGAAACATTGAACATATTAAATACCCCACAGATAAAGAGGATAATCTGTCAGTTGTGTATTCTGTTCCAAAATGGATTATTGCCATGTGGCAGGAACAATACGGATATGAGAAGACTGAGTATATGCTTGAAAACATATACAGACAGCCGGAGACAACTGTCAGATGTAATGTAACAAAGGCAGATACAGAGGACATTATTACAAACCTTGAGTACAACAAAGTTACAGTAAAAAGATCCCCTTTATACAAAGATGCTTTATATATTAGTGACTATGACAATTTAGACAGTTTAGATGTGTTTACAAAAGGATTGATTACAGTCCAGGATGAAAGTTCCATGATGGTAGGACTGGCAAGTGGAGTGAAAGAAAATGATTATGTAGTTGATGTATGTGCAGCTCCCGGAGGCAAAAGTCTTCACATTAGTCAGTTGATGAATGAATCAGGAACAGTAGATGCAAGGGATTTAACTGATTACAAAATAAATCTTATTAGAGAAAATATAGAAAGAACACATACAAAAAATATAAAGACTAAATTATGGGATGGAACAATATTAGATGAAAGCATAATAGAAAAAGCAGATGTTGTTATTGCAGATGTTCCTTGTTCAGGACTTGGTGTTATAGGAAACAAAAGTGACATAAAATACAACATTAGCAAACAACAGATTTTTGAACTGGTGGATATTCAAAGAAAAATATTAAAAACTGCATGTAGCTATGTGAAAACAGGTGGACGCCTTATATTTAGTACATGCACAGTAAATAAACATGAAAATGATGAAAATGTAAAATGGATTTTGGAGAATCTGCCTCTAAGACAGGCTTCATTTCCAAAGGAATTTCCAGAACAGCTAAAAAATGACAAGGGATACCTGCAAATCTTTCCAGTAGATTACAATATGGACGGATTTTTTATTGCAGTGTTTGAAAAGAAATAAAGGATAATTATGAACAACAAAAAAGACATAAAATCTTACAACTTAACAGAATTAAAGAAAGAAATTGAGTCCATAAATGAAAAGCCCTTTAGGGCAAAACAGATTTATCAGTGGCTACATATTGAAAAGGTAACTTCATTTGATGCGATGACCAACATTTCAAAGGATTTAAGGAGAAAATTAAGTGAAAAATATTATATTCCTGAAATAAAAAAAGTAGACGTGCTGATATCAAAAATAGACGGCACAAGAAAATATCTTTTTGAAATAGAGGGCGGATCAATTATTGAAAGTGTTTTGATGAGATATCATCACGGCAATTCCGTTTGTATTTCTACACAGTCAGGCTGTAGAATGGGTTGTAAATTTTGTGCTTCTACATTAAATGGTCTGGAGAGAAATTTAAAACCTTCAGAACTTTTAGGACAGATTTATGAAATAGAAAAAGACATAGATGAGAAGGTATCAAACATTGTTTTGATGGGAAGTGGTGAGCCACTTGACAATTTTGATAATGTAGTAAAGTTTTTGCAACTTATAACAGATGAAAATGGAGCAAACATAAGTCAGAGAAATATTACATTGTCTACATGTGGTCTGGTGCCAAAGATTAATCAGTTAGCAGATATGCACTTACAGATAACGTTGGCATTATCACTACATGCATCCAACAATGAAACAAGAAAAAAACTTATGCCAATAGCATATAAATATACAATAGATGAAATAATAGATGCCTGCAAAAATTATTTTAAGAAAACAGGAAGAAGAATAACATTTGAATATAGTCTTGTTGCAGGACAAAATGACAGTAAGCAGGAAGCAGATGAACTTAGCAATCTTATAAAGGGAATAAATTGCCATGTAAATCTTATTCCGGTAAATCCTATTAAGGAAAGAGATTTTGTACAGCCTACAAAAGAGGCGGCAAAGCAGTTTAAATCAAGACTTGAAAAAAACAGGATTAATGTTACTATTAGAAGAGAAATGGGCAGAGATATCAATGGAGCCTGTGGACAGCTTAGAAATAATGCAATGAAAAAGAGAAAGGAGCAGATGGATGCTTAACAACATAAAGGCGTTTGGAAAAACAGATGTTGGTCTTATGCGAACAATCAATCAGGACAGTATATTTACATCAATAGAACAGATTGGAAAGCTACCAAATCTTTTTATAGTTGCAGATGGCATGGGAGGTCACAAAGCAGGTGACGTGGCATCTAAGGCGGCCATTGAAAAGTTTGTAAAATATACATGCCAGACTCATATGTCAGATCCTGCAAATATATTAGATTCAGGAATCAGTTCAATCAATCATGAAATCTATGAGATGGCAGTGTCAAATAAGGATTATAGTGGAATGGGTACTACATTTGTAGTCTGCACAATAGTTGACAATCATGTATATATTGCCAATGTAGGTGACAGCAGACTTTATCTTATTGGAAGGGATATTAGACAGATTACCAGAGATCACTCCTTAGTTGAAGATATGGTTAGAATGGGGATGCTTGACAAAGAAGAAGCAAGGACTCATTACAAGAAGAATGTAATTACAAAGGCTATAGGGGTAGCAGAAGACAGAACGGCAACTCCTGATATTTTTGAAATAGAAATTTCAGAGGGTGACAAATTATTATTATGTTCAGATGGTCTGACAAATATGGTAGAAGACTATGATATAAAAAGAATAGTAACAAACAATACTCAAATAGAAGATGCTGTAAGAACATTAATAGACCAGGCAAATGAAAACGGCGGAAAAGACAATATATCAGCAATTTTAATAGAACCGAAAATCAGCGAGGAGTAAACTATGTTAGAAAAAGGGAATTTCATTAACAATAGATATGAAATAATCAGCCGAGTGGGGGCAGGCGGAATGTCTGATGTATACAAGGCTAAAGATCATAAATTAAATAGAAATGTTGCCATAAAAGTTTTAAAAAGAGAATTTAGCAATGACAAGAATTTTGTTGCAAAATTCAGAGTAGAAGCTCAGTCTGCAGCAAGTCTCATACACCCAAACATTGTCAATGTTTATGATGTAGGAGAGGACGATGGACTTTATTACATAGTGATGGAACTTATAGAAGGCATTACTTTAAAAAGTTATATTGAGAAGAAACATCAGCTTTCTTTTAGAGAAACAATCAGTATAGCAATTCAAATCGCAAATGGTATTGAATGTGCTCACAACAACCAGATTGTACACCGTGATATAAAACCACAAAACATTCTTATATCAAGAGAGGGTAAGGTTAAAGTTACGGATTTTGGTATTGCAAGAGCAGCATCTGCCAGCACTATCAATGGAAACGCTATGGGCTCAGTTCACTACATTTCTCCTGAACAGGCAGGTGGAAAATATGTAGACGAAAAAAGTGATATTTATTCCCTTGGTATTACCATGTTTGAAATGCTTACAGGTACAGTTCCGTTTGATGGAGAATCAACAGTTACAATAGCATTGAAACATATCCAAAGTAATGTACCAAGTGTAAGGGAATATGTAGAGAATGTACCTGTCAGTCTTGAAAAGATTATTTTAAAATGTACACAAAACAAAATGGACAAAAGATATCCAAAGATATCTTTGCTTATATCAGATTTGAAGAGAGCATTAACAGAACCAAATGTAGATTTTGTTCAGCTTGATACATCTACATCAGAGACAGCGGCAATAATGATTACTGATGACAAAATTGACACTATAGGCGACAATTCAGGAAAGAAGTCCTTGAAGTCATCTAAATTTATCGAAGATGATGAGGACGACATTGACAAACTGCCACCTAAGATGGACAAAGTTGTATCTGTAGGAGGAGTTGTAGTCGGAATATTAGCGTTGATGATTGCAGCTGTAATTTTAACATTGGTATTGACAGATGATAGCATCAAACTTCCAAAGAGCAGTGAGGTGGTTGAAGAAACAGTTCCAAAGGGAAAAGCCATAGTACCAAATGTTATTGGACAAAGTCTTGATGATGCTGAAAAAATGCTGCAGGATAGAACAATAGGTTTTGTATATGACAAATATGAATACAGTGACATTTATGCAAAGGATACTATTATGTCACAGAGTGTGGACCCTGATGAAATTGTAAATCAGCACGATACTATAAAACTTGTAGTTAGCAAGGGACCTGAAAAGATATCAGTGCCTGCAGGTATCGTAAATGGAAATGTTGATTCAGTAATAGACACCCTTGAAAATATGGGACTTAAAACAGCAGTTGTATATGAATATAGTGAAAAAAGCATAGGAACTGTTATTTCATGCAATCCATTAGAAAGAGCATCAGTTGCCAAAAATGATACCATTACACTTAAGGTAAGCAGAGGAAAAGAGAAGACTCAGGAAAAAGTAATTACAATACCAAATGTTGCAAATTATAAATTAAGCAAGGCTCAGGAAAAGATATCTTCATCAGGATTTACTGTAGGTGAGGTAAGAGAAGAATATAGTGATGATATTGAAAAAGGTATCGTAATACGTCAGACTGTTAAAGCAGGTGGAATTGCACCGGAAGGAACATCTATCGGACTTATTGTAAGTAAGGGCTCAAAGGATGCTGAAAAGTTTAAGGCAAAATACACATTTGCTATGGAGAACCTTATTGACGAAGCCGGTCAGCCAATTACCGAAGGTGTTGTATCTGTAGCAGTAGATGGGGTTTTGCAAAAAGTTGATACTAAACATTCAGATGTTTCATTGTGGAAAGGTGATTATACCATGAACCTTGAAAGTGATAAGAAAGGTAAGGCAACAGTAGAGTTGTTTGTCAATGGAACAAGTGTAATTAAAGATACAGTTAAATTTAAATAAAAAGGCCCACCCGAAAGGGTGGACTTTTATAAGTGGTAGGATATATGAAGGATAATACAGTTAGTGAAACAGTAAAGCAGGGAAAAATCATAAAGGGTATTGCAGGGTTTTATTATGTTCTGGTGGAAGAACAATTATATGAATGTAAGGCAAAAGGAGTATTTAGAAATAAGAAAATGAAGCCTTTAGTAGGTGACAATGTTGAAATAGATATTATTGATGAAAAAGAAAAGAAAGGAAATATAGTATCTATTTTAGAAAGGGATAATGAATTAATAAGACCGGCAGTTGCAAATGTTGATCAGGCACTTATTGTATTTGCCCTTAAAAGACCAAATCCAAATTTAAATCTTTTAGACAGGTTTTTGGTTATGATGGAGTATCAGAATATTGAAACAGTTATATGTTTCAACAAAAAAGATATTGCAGATGAAGAGTATATGGATAAACTGAAAACCACATACAATAATGCAGGATATAAAGTTATATTTACCAGTGCCACAAAAGAAGAGGGCATAGAGCACATAAAAAAATATCTGCTAAACAAAACTACAGTATTCGCAGGTCCCTCAGGAGTGGGCAAATCTTCAATGCTTAACGCACTTACAAAGAATTATACAATGGAAACAGGAAGTGTAAGCGAGAAAATCGGAAGAGGAAAGCATACTACACGTCATTCAGAATTGTTTGAAATAGACAGCAACTCATTTGTTTTTGATACGCCGGGATTTAGTTCTTTGTTTGTGCCCGGAATGACAAAGGAAAAATTAGATGAGTGTTTTCCTGAATTTTTTCAGTGCAAAGACAAATGTAGGTTTATAGGCTGTGCACACATCAATGAACCTGACTGTGCAGTAAAAGAAGCATTGAAAAATGGAAATATATCACAATCACGATATGAAAATTATATACTTTTGTACAATCAGTTAAAAGAAGCAGAAAGACAAAAGTATTAAAAGAAAAATTAAAAAACTAAGATAAAAAACTAAGACAACGGACATGGCAGAAAAACAGCAACAATAAGGCAAAAATATAGTAAAGAGGAGAAACTTATTATGATTAAATTATCACCATCAATTTTATCAGCGGATTTTGCAAATTTAGGAGAAGGAGTTAAAAAGATTGACAATGGCGGATGTGACTGGATTCATGTTGACGTAATGGATGGAGTGTTTGTACCGAACATTTCTTTTGGAATGCCAGTGGTAAAAGCAATAAGACCATATACAGAAAAGTTTTTTGATGTACATCTTATGATACAGGAGCCAATAAGATACATTAAACAGTTTAAAGATGCCGGAGCAGATTTGCTTACAATTCATGTTGAGGCATGTGTGAATGTGAAGGCTACTATTGAAGCAATTAAAAATGAAGGTATGAAAGTTGGGCTTGCATTAAATCCTGAAACAGACATAAAAGAAGTAATTCCGTATATTAATATGGTTGACATGATTTTGGTTATGACAGTTCATCCCGGATTTGGCGGACAGTCATATATAGATGACTGCACAAAGAAAGTAGTCAAAATAAAAAAAGAGGCAGACAAAAAAGGAAAGAAAGATTTACTTATACAGGTTGATGGTGGCATTACAACTGATAATGTAATGGAGCCTATTAAAGCAGGAGCTAACGTTATAGTTGCAGGCTCTGCTGTATATAAGGGAGACATAGAAGAAAATATCAAAACTTTCAAAGAAAAGTTCCACTCTTTTAGTTAGATTTACAGAAGGAAAATTCTGTTTTATATTTACAGCAATATTGTGATTTGGTATAATTTACCTATGATGTTTGCAGGAACGGATTAAATGTTGATTTCTAAATTAAATAGTGAATGTTATTTGATTTAAAAATATATTCTATACTAAAGGAGGAAGAAAAATGTTTTGCCCAAAATGTGGAAAGCAGGTAGATGATGGAGCAAAGTTTTGCCCGGCATGTGGAGAACCACTTAGTGTTGGAAAGAAAGTTGAAAATGCTGCAAATGATATGTTCAACAGAGCAGAGCAGGGCATTGGAAGTGCTATTGATGATATAAAAGATACAATCAACAACAGTTGCAATTCCAACAATGCAAATTATAACAATGCATATTACAACAACCCTAACAATGGAGTAGGCCAGCGTGTAAAGGATGATAGAGATTTGGTAGTATTCATTCTTTTAACAATTATTACATGTGGTATTTACGGATATTTCTTCTTGTATCAGTTGGCAAGAGACATGAACATTGCATGTGAAGGTGATGGAGAGCAAACACCTGGATTGGCAGCATTTATTGTATTGTCATTTATTACATGTGGCATTTATGGCTGGTACTGGTACTACAAGATAGGAAACAGATTGGCAGCCAATGCTCCAAGATACGGATTATCATTCCAGGAAAACGGAACGACAATACTTGTATGGTGATAATTGGAAATTTTATTTGCGGAATCGGTCAGTATATTGCAATGTATTTCTTAATTAAAAACAGTAATGCATTATTTAAAGAATACAACCGTCAGAAAGGTTTCTAAAAATATAGAACTGTAGGATTTTTTCTTACAGTTCTATTTTTGCACAACGGACAAATTAAGAAATATATAAACTGATAAAAATGTCATTAAGTAACAATAAAAAAATACATAAAACTCGCAAAAAAAAGACTCACTTAAACTTGTTTGATTAGCTTGAGAGAGTCTTTGATTTTTTATACGAATTTTAAAATTATACATTAAATCTAAATGTGATAACGTCTCCGTCTTTTACAACGTAATCTTTTCCCTGAAGTCCTACAAGACCGGCTTCTTTGGCATCTTTCATAGAACCACATTTCATTAAATCATCATAAGCAACAACTTCGGCACAAATGAAACCACGTTCAAAGTCAGTATGAATTTTTCCTGCGGCCTGAGGAGCTTTAGTTCCCTTCTTAATAGTCCAGGCACGTGTTTCATCTTCTCCGGAAGTTAAGTAACTAATAAGTCCAAGAAGAGAGTAGCTTGCTTTGATTAATTTATCAAGACCAGACTGTTTAATACCCAAGTCTTCTAAGAACATCTGCTTTTCGTCATCGTCTAACTGAGCAATTTCCTGTTCAATTTCGGCACTGATAACAAATACTTCACAGTTGTTTTCAGAAGCAAACTTTCTAACAGCAGCAACATGGTCATTTGAATTGCCATCATCTGCAAGGTCGTCTTCAGCAACATTAGCTGCAAAGATAACAGGCTTTGCAGTTAAAAGATTGTATTCGCTCAACCATTTCTGCTCATCTTCATCATCTGTTTCATATTTGATTGCAAGGTTGCCATCTTCTAAGAATTTCTTCATAGATTCCTGGAACTGCAATTCTTTTGCAAGAGTTTTGTCGTTTCTTGCACCACGTGTTGTTTTTGCAATACGTCTTTCCAAAATTTCCACATCAGAGAAAATCAATTCTAAGTTGATTGTTTCAATATCTCTAATAGGATCAACACTTCCATCTACATGAATAACATTTGTATCTTCAAAACATCTTACAACATGTACAATGGCATCTACTTCACGAATGTTGGCAAGGAACTGGTTTCCTAATCCTTCACCTTTAGATGCACCTTTTACAAGACCTGCAATATCAACAAATTCAATAACAGCAGGAATGGTTTTTGCTGAGTTGTACATTGCTGTTAATTTATCTAATCTCTCATCCGGAACTGTAACAATACCCACATTTGGGTCGATAGTACAAAATGGGTAGTTTGCGGATTCAGCACCGGCTTTTGTTAAAGAATTAAATAAAGTACTTTTACCAACGTTTGGTAAGCCAACTATACCTAATTTCATTTTATATTTCCTCCATTCTTTGGTAATCCACCTGATAGTCTATCACATTTTGTGACGACAGGCAATGTGCAACTGTGATATAACCTACTACCAATGGACACAGTATAATATACGTGAAAATATTTATTTTCCGGTAATGAAAAAAATTTTGAACATGTTTTATAACTTTGCAGGTTGTACTTGTATAAATGGCCATAAATTGATAATATTAGTTTTGTGAAAAATATTAGAAAATTCGTTATATAATGTAGAACCTACCATAAATATACTGTAGGTAGAAAGAGAGAATGATTATGGATATACAATTTCCAAACCTGCATATTAATATTGAAAATTTGCCCAAAAGTTTTAATCTGTTTGGGATGGATATAGCATTTTATGGCTGTATTATTGCACTGGGAATGATGGCAGGTATCCTTATAGCCTGTTACATGGCAAAAAAAACAGGCCAGGATTACAACAATTATATAGATTTTGCTATTTATGCAATAGTATTTAGTGTAATAGGAGCAAGACTTTATTATGTAGTATTTAGTTGGGATTATTATAGTGCCCATCCATCAGAGATATTTAACATTCGTCAGGGTGGACTGGCAATTTATGGTGGTGTTATTACTGCAGTTATTACATGTTTTTTATATACAAAAATAAAAAAAATGTCTTTTCCATTGGTATGTGACACGGCAATTTATGGACTGATACTAGGTCAGATTATAGGACGTTACGGCAATTTCTTCAATAGGGAAGCATTTGGAGGAGTTGTCGGCGACAAAAACTTATTTGCCATGAAAATATTTTTCGGAGACAGATACAATATAACTCAGGTACCTGACGCAGTAAGAACAGGTATGGAGAATATGTACAACAAATCTTTGTCAGAAATTGGATTTATACAGGTGCAGCCAACCTTTCTTTATGAATCAGTTTGGAATTTGTTTGTTCTTATTCTTATGCTTGTATTTAGAAAAAAGAAAAAGTTCGACGGAGAAATTATGCTATGGTATCTTTTAGGATATGGTATTGGTCGAGCAGTGATAGAAGGCATGCGTACAGACCAGTTGATTATGCCGGTTACAGGCTGGCCGGTATCACAGGCACTTTCAATTGTACTTGCGGTAATAGCGTTGACTATTATTGTTGTAAAAAGATATAGAATATATAAAACATCAAAAGCAGTATAGAACACAAATTAGTCTAATTAGAAAAGGATGTTGTTAATATTACAAAAAATAAAAAGACTGCGAAAAGGGAAAAAATGGAATATATCTTATTAATTATTGCCAAATAATAAAATAATTGAAGAAAATCAACATAAAAGTGGAAAAAATCCCCACCAATTCATAAATAATGAGTTGGTGGGGATTTTTTTGTACAAAAAACTGATTTTTGTCCCATAAACAGGCAGTTTCCGGAAAATAAAAAAATCTAAAAAAATTAAAAAAATGGTTGCATTACACAGTAAAATGGTATAGAATTTATACATAAGTGGTGAAATCATCCCATTTTGTGGTGAAATGTGGTGATTAGGTTAAGAATTTTACGTAGAAGACAAGAGTAGGTGAGTTATATGTTTACAGGAGAACAGACTCAAAAAATGGATACAAAAGGCAGAACAGTTATCCCTTCAAAAATTAGAGATAATCTTGCCGAAAGACTTGTTGTTACAAGAGGTATTGACAAGTGTCTTTTTGCGTACCCTGAATCTTCTTGGAAAGCATTACAGGAAAAACTTAGCAGTTTGCCATTTACAGACAAAAAGGTAAGAAGTTTCAATCGATTTTTCCTCGGTGGTGCGGAAGCCCTTGATGCAGACAAGCAGGGACGTGTACTTGTTCCTTCTACATTAAGGGAATACGCATCTTTATCAGGCGAAGTAGTTTGGGTTGGCGTAGGTGATAGAATTGAAATTTGGAATATAGATAGTTGGAATGAGCAGATGAACGAATACTTAGAAAGCGACGATGCCGAAGAGCGTATTGAAGATTTGGCAGATTATATGGCAGAGCTTGGAGTATAGTTATCAGTTAGAAAGTAGGTCAATATGGATTTCAAACATATATCAGTTCTTTTGGATGAAACCATTGATGGCTTGAATATAAAACCGGACGGTGTATATGTAGATGGAACATTAGGTGGTGGAGGACATTCTTATGAAATACTTAAAAGATTATCACCTAAGGGGAAATTAATAGGAATAGATCAGGACGGCGAAGCGTTAAAAGCCGCAGGTGAAAGATTAAAAGAATTTGAAAAGCAGGTTACTTTAGTACGAAGCAATTACAGTGATATAAAAAAAGTACTACAGGAATTAAATATTGAAAAGGTTGACGGAATATTATTGGACATCGGAGTTTCGTCATATCAGTTGGACAACTTAGAAAGAGGCTTCTCTTACAAGTCAGATGCACCACTTGATATGAGAATGGATACAAGACAGGAATTTAGCGCGGCTGATGTGGTTAACAATTATAGCGAGCATGACCTTTTTAGAATAATAAGAGACTATGGAGAGGACAAATTTGCAAAGAATATTGCAAAGCACATAGTAGCGGCAAGAAAGGAAAAACCGTTTGAAACAACAAAGGAATTAAGTGAAGTTATAAAACATGCCATTCCAATGAAAGTTCAGGCAAAAGGTGGACATCCTGCAAAGAAAACTTTTCAGGCAATACGAATCGAAGTAAACAAAGAACTGACAGTTTTAAAAGAGTCCATTGATACAATGATTGATTTGTTGAACAAAGATGGAAGACTTTGTATTATAACATTTCATTCGTTAGAAGACAGAATAGTGAAAATAAAATTTAGGGAAAATGAAAACCCATGTACATGCCCACCTGATTTTCCAGTGTGTGTTTGTGGAAAACAGTCAAAGGGCAAAGTGATAACAAGAAAACCTATAATCCCGTCAGAAGAGGAAATAGAATACAACAAGAGGGCGAAGAGTTCAAAATTAAGGATATTTGAAAGGTGTTAAATATGAGCGGAATAAGAAGTGATTACAGAAGTGAATATGTATATGGAAATACAGTAAGACAGGCAGTGCCACAGGAGAAAAGAGAACATAAAACAGTACACAGACATCACGTGGAGCAGGAATATGTAAATGAAAAAGCTTTAGTGATGAGTGCACCTCATGTTATCTTCCTTGCAGTGGTTTCGTTTGTATGTCTTTTTATGTGTGTTGCATATCTTCATGTTCAATCAAATATCACAGCTACACAGATCGGAAGAGCGTCGTGTAGGGAAAGAGTGTAGATCTCGGTGGTCGC
>URQO01000011.1 GCA_900550135.1 uncultured Eubacterium sp. | reverse complement strand
GATATTCATTCTAAACTCGATATTACTTATGAACTTGAGGGTATACCCCCCGTGGAGGATGGAGCAATACCAATACTATTTACTATCCTAACCAATGCTATCTGTTAAATTAATTTACATTTATTACAGCATATTCAGATTTGCATCCAGTTTTAAATTTGAATGCCCAATCTGAAATTCCTGAGGTAACAATAAAGTTTGTGTTGCCTCTTTTTTCGTATCCATAACACTTTGCATGAGGCAATCATATCATCCTTTGTGGTGTCATCATCTACAAAATCCCCTACTATTAACACTACATCCGGATCTTCCTTATTCATTCTGTCTATGTACTGCTTCCACTGGTGTCCGTTAAATAATGGCAACTGTCCCTAGCAGCAAAAACTATAGCTATCGCTGCCATAATTATGTAATAGACTATTGGGACCAATATTATATAAACGAATCATATTTTGTGATTGACGTTAATATGCATTTAAGTTATATTTATTAAGGAAGGAGAATGAAAAATTGTATAATATTAGTTTCTATAAAGATAAAAAAGGAAACGAACCTGTCAAACAATATATTGTTTCTTTAAAAAAAAAATACTAAAGACAGTCTTATAAAATTAAATAAAATCCATGATTATTTAAATATCCTAAAACAAAATGGTACAAGAGCAGGGATGCCTTTTGTTCGTCACATAAAGAATGACCTATGGGAATTAAGACCACTAAAAGACAGATTTTTCTTTTTTACATATGATGGTAATGATATTATTTTATTATCTTATTTTAGAAAGATGACCCAAAAGACTCCATCAAGAGAAATTAAAAAGGCAATAAAACTGATGAATGATTATATTGAAAGGAGCGCGAAAAATGAGTAAAGCGAGAATACATCCTAAAGGTTCATCATGGGATGAATTGGAAAAACAATTATTTACTCCTGAGGAGATTGCTGAAAGTAAAATACGCGTTGACATTATAAGCGAAATGATACAGGCAAGAGAAGAAAATGGTATTACCCAGAAACAACTCGAAACAATGAGTGGTGTAAAACAGCCTGTAATTTCAAGAATGGAAAAAGGAATCACTGATCCACAACTGTCTACTGTATTAAAAATATTAAATTCTCTAGGCAAAACACTTCAGGTAGTTCCACTAAAGAGAAAATAATAAATCTAAAAAAGTCTTTAAAGGATTTCCTTTAAAGACTTTTTCAACAGGGGCACTAGGAATCGAACCCAGCTCTGGAGTTTTGGAGACTCTTATTCTACCGATGAACTATGCCCCTATTGCGTTTAAGCACAAGGATATTTATATCATAAACCCCAGAACTTGTCAACCAATTTTGCCATTGTTTATGACAAAACATGACTTTTTACAGTTTGTCACAAGCCTCTCTTATATTGTTTACTCCTATTATTTCTATACCCGAAATATCTTTTAAAGATTTCACGCAAACAGACGGCAAAATGCATCTGTTAAATCCTAGTTTTTTTGCCTCAAGAACTCTTTGTTCAGCCTGTGACACAGCTCTTACCTCTCCTGACAATCCCACTTCACCAAAGACAATGGTATCAGATGAAATGACACGATTTCTATAGCTGCCTATGAGAGCTGTTACAAGTGCCAAATCCATTGCAGGCTCTGTTATTTTCATGCCTCCTGCAACATTGACATAGGCATCATAATCACCCATTTGGATACCCATATGCTTCTCTATAACAGCCATCAGCAAATTTACTCTGTTGTAATCAGTTCCTACAGCAGTTCGGCGTGGCATACCAAAAGCTGTATGATTTATAAGTGCCTGAATTTCTACCAATATAGGACGTGTTCCTTCCATAAGACAGGATACAACTGACCCTGTTGCATCTTTTGGCCTTCCCTCCAACATAAATTCAGATGGATTTAATACCTGATGAAGTCCATCTTCTCTCATCTCAAATACACCTATTTCATTTGTTGAACCAAATCTGTTTTTTACTCCGCGCAAAATACGATAAGATGCATGCCTGTCTCCTTCAAAATACAAAACTGTATCTACCATATGTTCAAGAACTCTTGGACCTGCAACAGCGCCTTCTTTTGTAACATGACCAACTATAAAAATGGATATACCATTTCCTTTTGCAATCTGCATCAGCGTGTTTGTTGATTCTCTAATCTGGCTGACACTGCCGGGAGCCGAACTAATATCCTCCCTAAACATGGTCTGTATAGAGTCAATAACCACAATTTCAGGCTTAGTCTCATCAATTACCGCCTCAATGACATCAAGACTTGTTTCTGATAAAAGACTTAAATTGTCACTAAACTGACCCATTCTATTTGCCCTTATTTTTATTTGTTTTAAAGACTCTTCACCTGATATATATAATAACTTTTTGCCATTGTTTGAAATATTTCTGCATACCTGAAGTAACAATGTGGACTTTCCAATACCGGGGTCTCCTCCTACCAGAATCAATCCTCCTGCCACTATGCCACCACCAAGTACTCTGTCTAATTCACTAAATCCTGTACTTGTACGTTCTTCTTTGTTTACTGTTACCTGATTAATAGTAACAGGCATACTGTTTAACAGGCTTTTTGTTACTGTTTTAGTTTTTTTCCCTATAGGTTCTTCTACAAAGGTTCCAACCTCTCTGCATCCGGGACACTGACCCAGCCACTTTGACGACTCATATCCACATTCCTTGCAGAAAAACATTGTTTTATTTGCTTTTGCCATATCTATTCTTTTCCCTTATATTTTTAAAATTTGACTTTAGTTGTTACAAAAAAGACCCTTAATTATAGGGTCTTTTTGTTTATTAAATATTCTTTTGATTATTAAACTGCCAATACTTTGACTGCTGCCAGTGAACCCTTGCTTAAATCAACATCAAATGTAAGTTTTCCACCTATATCTGTCTGTGATACTCCAAGTTCCTTTTCATCAACAATAACCTTGTAATCCTTGTTTGACTCTAACTCTAATGTAATCTGAGTCTGACCTACACCATCTACGAAAAAGCTAACTTCATCTGCTGTTTCCCTGAAAACATTGACTGCTGTTCCCGGAAGTGATTCATATACAAATGTTCCGTTTCTTTCTAACTTTGTAATCTCGTTCCAAGTTTTTACTTTATATAAATCTCCGTCAAATTCAAAGTCTGACAACTTCTTTTTTGAATCTAACTGATAATTTCCAAAACTTAATGTTCCATTGCTTTCCTTTTTGATTAACTCTTTTATAATAGCCATTTTTTCCTCCTGTACCTTTTCGTTTTTCAACGACTTTCTTAATAAAAATAGTGTATCATATTTAACCCGTTTTTTCATCAGATTTTTACATATATTTTATACCAAAATTTATGCAAAAACTTTGTTATATTTTTCAACTATTTCTTCCAATGAAAACTAAGTTTTACTATCTTTACTTTATGTTGATAAAATTAAACTTCTTTTTTCTTCTGTTCTACCGGTGTAAATGTGACTTTATTATTTTTGTATCCAACATTCACATTGTCGCCTTTTTTGACATTGCCTGCCAGAAGTTCATTTGCAAGTTCATCTTCAACCTTATTTTGAATCATCCTTCTAAGTGGTCTTGCTCCGTACTTTTTGTCGTAACTTTCCTTTGCAATATATGATTTTAAGGTTGATGTAAACTTTAATGTAATTTCCATCTGTTCATAAACCTGCTTTGCAAGATTTTTAAGCATAAGTGAAACTATACTCTTTACTTCTTTTTCTGTTAATGTATGGAATACTATAATGTCATCAATTCTGTTTAAAAACTCTGGTTTAAACATCAATTTAACTTCTTCCATTACACTGGCTTTCATACGCTCATAATCCTGCTTTTCAGTGTCACCCTGACTAAATCCTAAATGCTTTGGATCAACAATTCTGTTGGCTCCTGCATTACTTGTCATAATGATAATAGTATTTTTGAAGCTTACTTTTCTCCCCTTTGAATCAGTAATATGACCGTCATCTAATACCTGAAGTAATATATTAAACACGTCCGGATGTGCCTTTTCAATTTCATCAAAAAGCACTACTGAATATGGATTCTGACGAACTTTGTCGCTAAGTTGACCACCATCTTCAAATCCAACATATCCCGGTGGAGAACCAATCAGTTTAGATACACTATGCTTTTCCATGTATTCAGACATATCAACTCTGATAATGGAATCCTCTGTTCCAAATACAGCCTGTGCCAATGTTTTTGAAAGCTCTGTCTTTCCAACACCTGTTGGTCCTAAGAATAAAAACGAACCTATTGGTCTGTTTGGATTTTTAAGTCCGACACGCCCTCTTCTGACAGCCTTTGCCACAGCACTTACAGCCTCATCCTGTCCTATCATACGCTTATGCAATATTTTTTCCAGATTCAGCAGTCTCTTTTGCTCATTCTTTTCAAGATTTGTTACAGGAATACCTGTCCACATTTCAACAATTTCCTCGATAGAGCTTTCCTTAATAACAGGTCTGTATGCTTCTTCCACGCCCTGCCATTTTTTAGTTGCTTTATCAAGTTTTGTCTGTACCCTATCAAGTTGCTTTTTAATCTCACTTGCTGACTTAAAATCTGCATGTCTTACACACATTTCAAGTTCAAGATTAAGCTCTGCCACCTGCAACTCCTTGTCATATACACTCTTTGGCTTTGGAATTTCCTTAAGTCTGTTTTTTGAACATGCCTCATCTATCAAGTCAATGGCCTTATCCGGAAGATTTCTGTCGTTAATATACCTTGATGATAGGGTAACAGCAGCTTCTATAGCCTCATCACTGATTGTAACATTGTGGAAATCCTCGTATGACTTTCTAAGTCCTTTTAATATTTCTACTGCCTGCTCCTTTGTAGGCTCTTCTACTGTAACCGGCTGAAATCTTCTTTCAAGAGCAGCATCCTTTTCAAAATATTTTCTATATTCTGTAATAGTGGTGGCACCAATAATCTGTAATCTTCCTTTTGTAAGAGAAGGTTTCAAAATATTTGAGGCATCCATTGATCCTTCTGCCCCACCTGCTCCAATAATTGTATGAATTTCATCAATAAATAAAATAATATTTTCGGAATTTTCCACTTCATCAATTATCTTTTTAAGGCGTTCCTCAAACTCTCCTCTGTATTTTGAACCTGCCACTGCTCCTGACAAATCAAGACTGAACACACGCTTTCCAACCATAGTCTTTGGAACTTTCTTTTCGTAAATTCTCCAGGCTATTGCTTCCACTATAGCTGTTTTACCAACTCCCGGCTCTCCTATAAGACAAGGATTGTTTTTTGTTCTTCTGCTAAGTATCTGGATAATTCTCTGAATCTCGTTTTCCCTTCCTACTACAGGGTCTAATCTGTGATTTTTTGCATCTTCTGTTAAATCACGACCATATTTTTCCAATGTAGGTGTAGCACTTCTATCTCCACGTGAATTTCTTTTTTCATTTTTGATATATCTTTTAACTTCGTTAATGTCTCTGTTTGTAAGATTTAATATATCAGCACACATCTTTTTTAAATTGACACCATAACTTGCCAGTACACAATGTGCCTCACAGTCAGGATCTGCAATCATTGCAAGAAGCATATGTTCTGTTCCTATCTGTGGCAATCCCTGCTCACTTGCTTCCATATATGCTCTTTCAAGCATTTTTTCAGCTCTTTTTGATGGGCCAATATTTTTTAACTTTGACTTTGATCTAATACCGGAAGTAATATTCATGTCCTCTTCAATTGCTGCAATTATGTCATTATATGTCAGATTGTAATTGTACAAAATATTGGCCGCGATGCTGTTTGTAACCTTTGCCATACCAGCCAATACATGTTCTGTTCCTATATAATTTACACCTAAATCAATTGCCGCATCCTTTGCATGTCCTATTGCTTCAATTGTCTGTTTAGTAAATTTATTACTATCCATGTGTATACCCCTCCATGATTTTATAGGTATTATTTTAATATGAAAATATGTCTATTTTTTGTCGATTTTTTTAAATAAAGGGTAATCCTTATAAAAGAATTACCCTTTAATCTTATGTTAGTCTAAATTGATAAATTCAAAATCGTCATCATCATCCTCTTCCTCATCATCCTCAGGTAATAATGATTTCATTGTTGATTTCAAATCTTCTGCATCTTCTGTATTATCTGCTTTCTCTTTATCCTTGTCATCTACGATATCAATAAATACTTCATCTTCTTCCTGTACTTCTCCACCGTAAAATCCTTCTTCAGATTCGTTTTCTGTTCCATATGTTGGAACATCACCATATATTCTGTTCTGTTTGCCTCTGCCAAACATTCTTCTCTTTGGAGCTTCTTCATCAGCTTCAGGCTCTTCTTTTACAGTTTCTTCTTTGTCATCCATATCAACTACAGGTGATTCTTCCTTGATTTCTTCTATTTGTTCATCTGCAATTTCATTGACAATATCAGCATCAATTTCAGTTGACAACTCTTCAACTTCATCTTCTGTAGCTTCCGGTTCCTGCTTTTTGTCATTGGTTGCATCTTCGGAATTAATATCGTCAATTGCTACTCCTGAATCGATGTCATCTTCATCTTCTTCCTGATATTTTGCTTTCTTTTCTTTTTTAGACTTTTTAGCCTTTTTCTTTTCATCTTTATCAGAAGTTTTTTCAAAAGCCTCTTTGTTATTTTTCTTTATTTTCTTTTCTTTTTTACTAATTGCAAGGTTGATAATAACAAAAATTAAAATAATGATAATCACACCAAGTCCGCATAATATCTTAACAAGTACATTATATCTGTCTACTAATTTATTATGTTCTTTTTGAAGGTTATTATAAGCCTTTGCTGCAGCTTCTGACTGCTTGTTTGCATCTGATGATGTTAAATATCTCTGGAAACATTTTTCATTATCATCATATGAATAAAGATTTGTATCGCCATTCCAGTTCATTGCATAAACAAGATACATTCCTTCTTCTTCGTCCAATGCCCATGCACTAACTTTCTGGTCAATAATTGTAATCTTTTTCTTTTCGTATCCTGCAACAATGCCATCTGCTTCTTTTGGCTCAACGATTGTATACATTCTGCTCTTAACCTTGATGTTGTTCATTGGATAGAACTTATCCTGGTCTTTATCATATATGTAAAATCCTTCTGTCTTCTTGTTGTGAAGATAAAATGCTGTAATATCTTTTCTTTCACCTTTTATGCAAGTATATTTTTTCTTTTTATACTTTGCTGTAGCCTGTTTAAATCCATCCGGTATATCAGATTTTTTGAAAGATGCAGTTATTTTCATCTTTCTCTTTCCAACTTTAACAGTTTTTTCTTTCTGATTTTTTGTTGTAGTTGTAGTGTTATTATTTTCAGGTGCAACATATGTTGCTTCTTCAGCTGTTGTTAATTTCTTTGTATTTAATGTATATTTCTGTACAGCTCCTGTAGATGATGTTACAGCTACTACAGTTAAGTTTGTACCTGTGTCCATCTTTGTATTTAATGCTTCTTTTTCAACAACCCATTTTGATGTGCTTGTCTTTGGTGTTGCTGTAATTTCAATAGATACAACATCTGACTTTACTGTCAAATCATAACTATATGTTGTAGAACTAAATGTCATCGGTACTTCTGTTTTTGCACCTGTGCTGTCTACTGCATATACTTTCATATCTGACAAATCAGTTGTCTCATCTGCTTTAACAGTAAATACTGAAGCTGCCATAACAGCTGTTACTGCCATCATAATCATTAACAGATTTTTTAATTTTTTCATCATCATTTCCTTTCCTTTAAACATCACTTTCGTATCTTTGATTTATAGTATATAGTATGAACTTGAACTAACTATACCATTTTAATATAAACTACGTATTCATTTTCTTATGGTATCATTATATATACTATGCTTCATCAATTGCTTTTCCAATATCGTTACGCATATACTTGTTTTCAAAGTCAATCAGCTTTGTTGCTTCGTATGCATTGGCTCTGGCTTCTTTTAAGTCTTTACCCTTTGCTGTTACACCAAGAACACGTCCACCATTTGTAACAATCTTTCCATTGTCAAGTTTTGTTCCTGCATGGAATACGTAATAGCCTTCTTTATTTTCAAAGTTTTCAAGACCTTTGATTTCAAATCCTTTTTTATATGAAACAGGATATCCATCGCTGGCAAGTACTACACATACTGCTGCATTATCTTCAAACTGTAAATCAATCTGATCTAATGTACCATCAATACAAGCCTCAAATACATCAATAATATCATTTTTCATTCTTGGTAGAACTACCTGTGCTTCAGGATCACCAAATCTGGCATTGTATTCTAATACCTTTGGTCCATCTTCTGTAAGCATAAGTCCAAAGAAAATAATTCCCTTAAATTCTCTTCCTTCTGAAGCCATAGCATCTACTGTAGCCTGGTAAACATATTTTTTGCAGAACTCATCAACTTCATCTGTATAAAATGGGCTAGGTGAAAATGTTCCCATACCACCTGTATTAAGTCCCTGATCACCATCTTTTGCTCTCTTATGATCCTGAGCTGATGTCATAATCTTAATTGTCTTTCCATCTACAAATGAAAGAACTGACACTTCACGTCCTGTCATAAACTCTTCTATAACTATAGTATTTCCGGCATTGCCAAACTTCTTGTCCAACATTAATTCTTTAACACCGTCCATTGCTTCTTCTTTTGTGTTACAGATTAATACACCTTTTCCAAGTGCTAATCCGTCAGCCTTTAAAACAATAGGATATTTTGAAGTTTCAAGATACTTCATTGCAGCTTCCGGTGTATCAAAATTCTCATAACCTGCTGTTGGAATGTTATATTTCTTCATTAAGTCTTTTGAAAAAGCTTTTGAGCCTTCTAATATAGCTGCATTTTTTCTTGGACCGAATACTCTAAGTCCTGCTTCTTCGAATTTGTCAACAACTCCGCCTACTAATGGGTCGTCCATTCCTATTACTGTTAAATCTATTTCTTTTCCTTTTGCAAACTCTACAAGTTTGTCAAATTCCATAGCACCTATATCTACACATTCTGCAATCTGTCCGATTCCGGCATTGCCCGGTGCACAATAAATTTTGTCAACTTTTGGGCTTTTTGCAACTGCTGTTGCTATGGCATGTTCTCTTCCACCGCTTCCTACAATAAGAACCTTCATGTAAAACTCCTCTCTTTTCGTCATTCCTATCCGTTTTGCAAAAAGCGTATTCCGAAAGCACGCTCCCGCTACCAAACGCTCGTAGTGGTTCTATCAAGCCAGCTTCGCTGCCTTAATGAACCAACGGCGTTCGAGTGCTTTCGTTAATACTGCTTTTTGCAAAACTCTTCGTAATATCGCAAAGTATTATTTAATTTCATTTAGTACCGTCTTAGTTTTAGCATTTATCAAAAAACTATATTGTAGAAAGTGCTTGGAGGCCGTCGGTTCATTAAGGTGGCAACGCCAGCTTGATAGAACCGCTACGAGCCGGAAGCAGCGGGAGCGTGCTTTCGAAATATGTTTTTGGATAAATGCGAACCTAAAATTGTACTATATTTGTGTTTATAATAAGTTGTTTGCAATGGCGTTGATGGCTTGTGGAAGTATTTTCCACTCTGCCTGTTCCATAACACGTTTCTGCAACGTTTCAGGTGTGTCGTCCGGTAAAACCTCAACTGCCTTCTGGTAAATGATTGGCCCTGTGTCAGTGCCTTCATCTACAAAATGTACTGTAGCTCCTGTGACTTTTACGCCACGTTCTAAAGCTTTTTCATGTACATGTAATCCATAAAAACCATTTCCACAAAATGATGGAATCAGTGATGGATGAATGTTTATTATTTTATTTCTATATTTTGCAATAAGTTCAGGTGGTAATACTACCAAAAATCCTGCAAGTACGATTAAGTCCAAGTTGTATGAATCAATTTTGTCAATTAATGCTTTGTTAAATTCATCTCTTGTTTCGTAATCTTTTATACATACACACTCTGCAGCAATGTTATTGTCTTTTGCTCTTGTAAGGGCATATGCGTCTTTTTTGTTACTGATTACCACTTCTAATGTTGCATTTGTAATTGTCTTATTATGTACGGCATCAATAATGGCCTGAAGATTTGTTCCACCACCTGATACCAAAACTCCTACTCTAATCATAATAACCTCTTTTGATTAAATGCTGTTTTAAACTAATTCAACACCCTTTTCGCCTTCAACCACATCACCTACTACGAAGCATTTTTCTCCTGCTGCTTCAATTGCCTTCATTGTAGCATCAACGTCATTTTCATCTACTGCAAGTAACATTCCAATACCCATGTTGTATGTGTTGTACATCATTTCTTCTGCAATGTCACCAGTCTTCTGAAGTAATTTGAAAATTGGTGGTACGTCATATGAATCTTTCTTTACAACTGCCTTTACTCCGTCGTGAAGCATTCTTGGGATATTTTCATAGAAACCGCCGCCTGTAATATGGCTGCATCCATGAATTTTAACTCCGGCATCTTTAATTGAGTTAAGAGCCTTTACATATATGATTGTTGGAGCAAGTAATGCTTCTCCAAGTGTTGTGCCAAGTTCATCGTAATATGTATTAAGTGATTCTTCTGTCATATCGAATACTTTTCTAACCAATGAGAAACCATTGCTGTGAACACCTGATGATGCAATACCAATAAGTTTGTCTCCTGGCTTGATATCCTCTCCAGTAACAAGGTCCTTTTTATCAACTACACCAACTGCAAATCCAGCCAAATCATAATCATCCTCAGGCATAAGTCCCGGATGTTCTGCTGTTTCTCCACCGATTAAGGCACATCCAGACTGCTTACATCCTTCTGCTACACCTTTTACAATCTGTGCAATCTTTTCAGGATAGTTCTTTCCACATGCAATGTAATCTAAGAAAAATAATGGTTCTCCACCACCACATACAATATCATTTACACACATTGCAACGCAGTCAATACCAATTGTGTCATGCTTATCTAAAACAAAAGCAAGCTTAATCTTTGTACCTACACCATCTGTACCTGAAACAAGTATTGGTTCTTCCATATTTTTGAAAGCACTCATGTCAAATGCTCCGGCGAAACCACCGATTCCACCTAAAACTTCAGGTCTTACTGTCTCTTTGATAGAACCCTTTATTAATTCTACTGATTTGTAACCTGCTTCAATATCTACGCCTGCCTTCTTGTAATCCATTTTATTCCTTCCTCCTAAATGTTGATTTAAAATAATAATGTTGTTTATATAATATTCTATAAACAATCAGAATTGGAGCTTTAATCCCCTATTCTCCTAATTTAAATTGTATCCAAAAATTTTATTAAGGCCATAACCTTAGTATGCTTTATAACCTACTTCTTTTAATTTTGCATCTTTTGCAACTACTTCGTCTTTCATGTCATTTGCATAATCTTTTATTTTTTCTAAAAGAGCATCATCTGATGTTGCAAGTATCTGTGCTGCAAGAATACCGGCATTTTGTCCTCCGTTTATTGCAACTGTTGCAACAGGTACACCTGATGGCATCTGTACTATTGAATAAAGTGAATCTACACCGCCTAAATCTGATGTCTTCATAGGAATACCAATAACAGGCATCTTAAACAATGCTGCGCACATACCAGGTAAATGAGCTGCCTTTCCGGCTCCTGCTATAATAACTTTAATATCTCTTTCCTCTGCTGTTTTTGCCCATTCAAAGAAAATATCCGGTTCTCTATGAGCTGAAATAATAGTCATCTCATACTCGATACCAAACTTTTCCAACATGTCTGCTGCTTTACTCATGATAGGCATATCTGAATCACTGCCCATTACAATACCAACTTTTGCCATTTTGCTCTCCTTTTTCTCATTTTAATGTATTTTTTCTATGTCGAAAAAAATCAATCTTTATTTTAACATAAAACCAGTCTTTATAAAAGACAATATAGTGGTTTATTTTTCAAAGGGTTCATTTAACAACTGACATCCCTCTAAAACAAATCTGCCGTCTTTAATAATTGTAGTTTCCTGTCCTTCTTTTGTTACAGCTACAATCTCTCCCAGTTCGTCATATGGAATGGTAATATCCGTATGACAACCGAAATATGCCTTCTTAATATCTGTTTTTCTAAGAGCTGAAACTTCATTTTCCTTTGCTACAATTTCCTTTCCATCAGGATTGTAAACTTTTACATCCTCTTCAAAGCTGTAGCATGTATCACCTACTGCAAAATGAGGTCCCATCTTTTCTACTATTAATATAGGAAGTTTGTACACCACATCAAACTCATTGGCAATAACATAAGCTGTTGTGTTTGTGCCAATGGCAAACTCTCCAATTGGAAGAGTTTCATGATTGTGTAAAACATTTTCTTTAATATATTTTTTATTTTCTTCTTCGGTATCAAAATTCTTACATGTATAATCAGAAATTTTTCCATCTGTAAACTGAATTTCCAAATCCTTGTATTTTAGTTCACCAAGATAAACTTCACTAACATGTAGTAAACCATTTGTACCTGTTAATGCAGGTGATGTAAACACTTCACCTAGCGGTATGTTTACATCAGCAAGACAGTTTTCAAAATTAGTTTCCTTTTCAGGATTTTCTAACTGATGCATTTTTACAGTCATGTATGTTTTGTTTTTACCTTTTCCAACTACACGAACTACATCTGCCTTATCCAAGGTATCTATAATAGTCTGCTGAACCTTCTTGTACACTTCAGCATCTAAAGTATTTATCTTTACAGTAGCCTGAAACATTTCTTCAAAGTTGTCACCAAACTCAGGAATTGGGAAAGCTATAATAGTGAAACTGCGCTCATCTCCCTTTATATAATCCTGAACAAGATTCTGATACTCTGTCATGTATGATGCATTTAATTTCTGTTGTTCTTCGCTTAGGCTATATGCCTCTTTTTTATTTTCAGGCTCAAATGGATTTTCACCAAATATTTCAATAACGGCCGGACCTGCCATCTGTGCTGCCAAATCTTTTCTTTTTTCGTATGCCTGTCTGACTACTTCAAGCTTTCGCTTTACAAAAGCTTTGTCTAAATACAATGCCTCATCATGCTTGTGGTCATACCAGTACTGCTTGTTGTACATGGTGCTTGCATATCCTAAAGGATAAATAACAGGCTTTAATCCCATTTGATTAAAGTTTTTGATTGCAGCTCTTATAATACGTTCAAATCCAATATTGTAACGGATGTCCACAGTATCCTTTATGGACAAATCCTTGCCTGTCTGAATAAATCCAACCTGATACCCATTGGTATACACATAAGCAAGCTTGTCTATTTCTTCCTGTGGCAGGCTGTTCAAATAAGTAGCCATGGCTGTTTCATTGTAACCAACATGCTCCCCATATCTATATAAATATCTTAAATCTGTTAAGTCGCTATCCATAACAATATCTGTAGCAAAGGTTCTGTCCGGATTGACTCTCCAGTCTACCATATTGTCAGAAAATATCTCTGAGTTGTCCCTTTCAAATAAGTATATAGTCTCTTTTATGTTGTCCGGTGCCAACTCCTCCTTATTTTCGAAATAGTAATATATCTCCAAAAACAACTCAATTCTTAATGTTGTTATTTCTGTTTCTCTTCTATATATATTGCCAATCAAATCCCTTACCTTTTTGTAAATGTAGCAAAGCACCTGTCCAAAATCCTGTCCCAGTGTTTTTACTGCAAAAGTAGGATTGGCAAAACTGTGGTCATAATTTTCTTTATAGACATCACTGTACAATTGATCATTTAACTGCTCCAATTGTTCCATAGAATATTCGTCCAACTGATTGTTTTCTACTTTATTTTTTAATGAATCAAGCTGTAAAATAAATTCTGCTACATTTTTAAAATAAGTTTTAAAAGGCTCGTCTACAGTATTTTCATTTATAATTTCTTTTGTTCTGTCAATTGCTATCAAATAGCGTTCGTCTAAAATATTCATCTAATACCTCTTTATACAAATACTAAGTATATTCCTAAAATAAACAGCCATATCACTGTATTAGAAATAGTTCCTATGTATGTATATCGCATAAACCTGTTTTCTTCATTGAAACTTTTTAGTCCAATGGCAAATCCTATGGCTGATATAATCAGTGAAACAAATACCATAAGACCTACATATATGCCTGCCTTTCCACGCATTACAGCTGCAATCACCACGGCTACAATGATTAATATCAGGCTTATAAGTGCCATCAGTGAAGATGTTTTTCCACCTTTTGAATACTTTCGCAGTGGAATATGTTTTGCAGGTTTATCTTCTTTTTCATCTAATTTTATTTTTTTCTTTTTATCCCAAAACTTTAAATTCATATGCTCACTCTTTTTTCTTTTTAAGTATTATGATAATGATTTTATATATGCTTTCGGAGTTTTGTGAATTTCATAGCAATGTATCCTAGCGCACCACCTAATGTATTTAAAAATATGTCATCCACATCAAATGCTCCAACTTTTGTTATAAGCTGTGCAGATTCTATAAAAACACTAAATATCATGGCAAGAAATGTTACGCTAAATATATTTTTTAAAGCCTTCTTCTTTGAAATAGTAGGCAATAAAAATCCAAAAGGCATAAAGCAAACTACATTACCAAGTAAATTTACAATGGTCACATTCCATCCGTAGGTGTATCGCATATTCCAAAATCTTTTTATTTCTTTGAATAATGTAAGATTGTAACGGTATTGGTCGCTAATCATAGTTCTGTCCAACGTTTCTGAGAAGAACATAAAATAAAGTGCCAACACCATATAGATAACGAAAAATACTCTACCGAAGATACGCACCTTTCTAGTTGTCTTTGTCACTTTAATTCTCCAAACTTTTTATTTTGCGCCATACTGTTCATAGTATTTGTCAATTGCTGATTTTAATTCATCATCAATAACAACCTTTCCGTTGCACTCTCTATTGTATAAATGTTCTACAACGTCTGCCATTGTAACAATTGCATTTGTCTCAAATCCATAAAGGTCCTTTACTTCATCAAGAGCACATTTTTCTCCACCTTTTCCAACTTCCATTCTGTCAAGTGAAACCATAAGACCTACAATAGTAACATCTGCTGCACCTTTTACCTTTGGTACAGTTTCTTCCATTGATTTGCCTGATGTTGTAACATCTTCAATCATCACTACTCTATCACCATCTTTTAAATTGCTTCCAAGGAAACTACCCTTGTCTGCTCCGTGGTCTTTTTCTTCTTTTCTATCTGAACAATAACGGATTTCTTTTCCATATAATTCATTAAAAGCAATAGCTGTAACAACAGCAAGAGGAATACCCTTGTATGCAGGTCCGAACAGTACGTCAAAATCATCACCATATTTGTCATGTATAGCCTTTGCATAATACTGACCTAATCTGTGTAACTGTGAACCTGTAACATAAGCTCCTGCATTCATGAAAAATGGAGACTTTCTACCACTTTTAAGTGTAAACTCTCCAAATTTTAATACATCGCTTTCTACCATAAATTCTATAAATTCCTGCTTGTATGCTTCCATTTTTAATCTCCTTTTTATTCGGGCATTGAAGCCTTTTTTTAATTTTCTTTTTTCTCTTAGTAACTTTCGTATTATATTTATTTGTCACTTTTTTTGTAACCGTTAAATATCCTCTTTATCTTACCACGAATAAAGAATTTTCACAATCTGTTAAAAAATATATATTTACACTTTATAACCTTTTAACGTTTTTGACTCTTATCTTTTATATGCCGCAACATATTTATACATACGCCCTGGGCATACACTTGTCCATTCCCACATTAGAAACTATCTGCAACACTTTTGATATTTCTCGATTTTTGTTCTTTAACGCTGAATATTCTTCTGTTCAGTTGAATGTTAATCAACAAGGATTATTTAACAAATAGATTTAGTTAACTTTAAGTCAAAAGCTAATCATCGGAGATTTAATCAAGAAATTCAAATAATATTTTAATATGAAAAGGCTACCAGACATTTTTCCGTCTAGCAGCCTTATATATACATTATTATAATACCTTACTCAACATATACTATAATTATATGGAAACTATTTTTCTTTCCACTTCTCCAGTAGATCATCTGCATCTTTTTGTACAACCTGTCCTTCATCATCAACAACTCCTTTTTGCTTCAAATAAAAGGCTGCACATAATCTTTGATTATCTTGTGGTAAATCGAATATTTCCTTTGTATCGCATTCTTTTCTAATTGCTTCTACTATACGTTCTTTTGTTAAATGTCTCTCATATTCATTAGAAATTTCATAACGTACACCATTCCCGGTCCATGTATAAATTGTACTTTTAAGATATTTTAAAACATTGATATCACTTTGTAATTCCAAATTCATATATCCTTCTATATACCCCGGTTCAAAATTCTCCATAAGATACATAATCATTCTATAGTCAGCAAAATCAAAAATGCTATACTTATCAAGTAGATTTTTAGTTTTTTTAGAAAACTCTTTTTCTAGAACCAAAAGTTCATTCAACGATATTACTTTTTTATAATCTTTTTCTTCGCCATTTGCTATAAGTCGTCCATATCCAAGTTCCAGCATATTGATTACTTGTGCAATAGTTGGTAATGATTTTAAATTTGCTCCATATATTTTCTTTTTCCAAAATGCTAATCTTTTTTCTTTATCAATTTTCTCAAATAATGGTAACACTAAATGTATTGCATAACTACTAGATGACACAGCCAAAAGGCTTTTGTTTGTTACCATATCCAAATCACTCACACATTCGAATAATGCATCAATAATTATCTTGGCTCTATCTGATTCTATAGTTTGTATTGATGCTTTAATTTCCTGAAGAAACTCGTAACTCAATTTATTTTTATCTAATCTCAATATAAAAGAAATCAATTCTTCCTTAGTCATTCTTTGAATAGCATAAACTATTTCTGCTGTTCTCACTCCAATATATTCAATGTTCAAATTAAAATAACGCTCAAACTTTTCAGGATGAGAAATACGATTATTTTTTCTCAATAAATCTAAATTGTACATTTCCGTTATCTTTCCCACTTTCTGTCCAAAATAAGGAAATAATTGACATATAATATTTTGTATTTTTTCACATTCTTTTTGTTCGTATTTTTTTTTATCTTTTTCTAAGACTTTGCTTATCTCAGACAAATAAAATTTATATTGTTCTTCCTGTGATTTATTTTTTTGAAGAATCACTGATAAATCATTTTCCCCTGTTAAAATCTCTTTATTTTCCATAATCCATTTATAAATAGAGGGATAAACAATTTCTATAAGCGAAATCACTAGCATATCCGAAAACTCAACCTCCGACACTAATGCTGATAATTTAAATTGAATAACATTGCATAGCCTATTTATATCGCGCAAATTCTTTATCATTGGTTCAACGCATGTTTCAAACATATTTTCCCAATGCGTTTCTTCAAGCATCACACCTTCAAAACTTTTTATAATTGCATCCAATCTCCCCAATAACACTTGTCTAAATTCATTTTTGTGTATATTGGGGATTTGAATGGGCATCTGAATTATCTTCTCAAGATATTCCTCGCCACTTCCCTCTTGCACCTTTTCTAAGGCTTTAACAACTATTTCTTTATCAAATACTAAAAGATATGTGGTGTTGGGAAATTTTGCAACAGAAGTAATCAATTGAAAAACCTGACGAATTTTTTCATTACTTAATCTATCAATATCATCAATTACTATTAGCACTCTTTTTTCTTCTTTACCAAGCAAATCAATAACATTTTCTTTCTGCTTCAATATATCTTTTTCATCATTTCCTTTTTTCAATTTTTTTCCTAATAACTTTGTACCATTTTCCCCCAATAACGAAAGAATTTCTCCTACATATGAAATCGGTTTTACTATCTCAAACGCATCAGAATATTTTTCTAATGCATCCCCTATCTTTTTCATTTTTTCATCTTTTGAATTGTGGAACACGTTTGTTAAACGCACAAAAAACTGTTCCAGTAATTGATCTGTATTCGAAAAATTCCATGGTTCAAAATGTATAATTAGCAAACTTTCTTGCTCTTTTTGAATTTTTTCAATCTCTTCCAGCATCATATTGACAATAGAAGTCTTACCATTTCCCCATTTTCCATACAACCCAATTGTAAATGTATCTTTGTTTGGTACATTTAATATTGCCTTTGCAATTAGTTTTGCAAAATATTCACGATTTAAAGAGTCTTCATTACTTGTTGTAATTGGTTTATCCGAATAGTACATGATACCTCCATTTCCAATACTTCTAATTGCTACCACATCTTTCATAACTATTTAAGATGCAATATTTACAATCAAACACAAAATTGCAGCAATTTCCATACACACAAATGCAACCATATTCCACAGTGAGATTTTATCTCTGTTCTCCCTGTACTCTGAAATACTCATTATAAGTTTTAAAAAAACTACCACTGCTATTAAAGACCATGTAAAAATATTTTCTCTATTTACAAAGTACAATACAAAAGCCAGTGCCACTGCAATACCTGATACAAGATCCACGATTTGGTTTAATTTTTTCTGCTTTGATTTTTTTATCTGCAATACATTTACAGCTATCAAAATCAAAAACAATATAGCTCCTAATACCAAACCTGATATAATCGAAATTAATGCATATTTTCCATAGCCTAAACCTAAAAGAATCAAGCCTAGAGAATTTGCCACCAACAATATAATACCAATTCCTATGGCTAACACTTTTGGTGATAAATATTTTTTCATTTTGTGTTCCTTTTTCCTTTCCATTATTTTTCATATCTATGTAGTTTTGTTATACGCCTTATTATGTTTACAAATTCTTGATATTAGCAATGCTATTAACTCTAAAAGGACTATTGCATATGTTTCTCTGGAATAAAACCCATTTAACAAAATCATAGCCAACTCACTCCATTCACTTATTCCGTATACCGGAAATAACTGAAGTTGCATAATTCCACCAACTATGATGAAATTACCTATCCAGAAATATTTGTTTTCATCAATTAGTTTTATTAATTTATCCTTTTTTTGTAAGATTTTTATTGTTACAAGTGCTAAAACAATTGCCATACCACAAGAAATTCCTACACCATAATAATCTATATCATAATATGACATTCCTTTAAAAATTTCTGTAAAGTCAATTCCCACCATTTTCAAAAAACATTCCAACAATACATAATAGTATATAAAGAACAATAAATATATTATGATGTTTTCTCTAAAACTAAAGCGAGATACCAATCCCCCAACCATCAATCCTACAATTAATCCTAATATATTTATAAATAAATTATTGCTTAGATATCCAAAAATGACCATCCCCAACATTGTTGTACTGTAAGTCACTGTTATTGTGTATTTCAATTTCGTATATTTCTGTTGAATATTAATGATAAGTATAATTCCAACTAATATTTTGATAGCAACCAGTATAATATCTCCATAATACTGGTTATATGCGTTTATTAAATCGCTCATATTTCCTCTCCCTGCGTTTCTGCCCCTTCATGTTTTACTTTTCTAAAATATGAATTTGACTTGAAGCAAATCTCTTCCTGCTCCGTATCCACTTTTATATGATTTAATGTTTCTATATTTTCCCCACACAATTCGGTTAAAAAAATAAGTTTCAACATTGTATGTGCGTAAATAGAAATTTGTTTTATTTCCTTTTGGAGTTATCTGATATCTAAGTCCTTTTCCGTCGTCTTCTTTTAATTTATTGCTTTGAAATGCTATTTGCATGCTGTCTTTGTTTACATTCTTGTCTTTATTATAATTATATAATACATATATTTTTTCGTCTTCCACATAAAAATAAGACATTGTACGATTCTTTATATTATTATCATCTGAATTGACAACAACACTAAATATTGTACCTGAGTCCAAACTTTTTTCTTTTTTTATTGTTGCCACTCCCTTTGACTTTACAAAAGTTTCATCCATTGCATAAAGCATTTCAACATCAAATTTGTTTTTATCTTGCCAAAAGTTTTTTGCACTCTTGCTTTCTGATTTAGTGGTTATATTACTTATTTCCAAAGTTTTGTCAGCCACATTCATTGTCTTTCGACCTGATTTTTTAAATTTAGTAGCAAACTGAATCTTGATATTATCTTTTTCTTCTTTGACTCTATAGACATATCCTAAAATTTCGTTTTTAATTCTGGCAGAAAAAATAATTTCATTAATATTATCTCTGTCTAAATCATACAATCCTACTTCGTAATCGATATTTTTTCGTGGCATTCCAAACTCATCAGTAATTTTTTCATCAATTTCATCACCATTCATTAAATCAGTGAGCACTTCACCTTTCTTATTTAGGATTCGTATATTCATGCCGTTAGGATTTCCTCGTTTCATTATTATTTCCAAATCTGTTTTTTCAGATATTGAAACGACCTTATCTTTCTGTTTCAAATCTAATAATGCCTTTCCACTTATGTCCAGATAGTCATCACATCCATTTATTATATTTTTGTCCGAAATACTTTCTACTTTCTCATTTTTGGCGCTTTCTGTTCCTTTTGCTTTGTCTTTAACATTACCACATGCCATCAGATTTACTGACAGCAGACCGATTAATGCTAGTGTTGTGATTTTTTTCATTTTCTAATCCTCCGTTCATAATATTTTCCTTTATTTTATAGTTACATACATGTTTTTGTCACCTCATATTTAAGTACTCTATGTATGTAATATTCAAATTTATAATCAAGTTAACTCTACACTAAATACATACCAATATAATTGGATTTCCCAGATTATCAATATCTCCCCACAATGTGTCCTTGTTTTTATCGAATAGTCTGTCCTCATAAAATCTAATTTCAACTTCCCACTTACCTTTTCCTTTATCTCCCTCCAAAGGAACCAACATAAAAAATGTAATAAACGACGCGTCCTGTTCATTCATTTGATAAAGAAGTTGGATATACGCATTAATTGCCTTCTTCAAACAATGTTTTATTCCTTTTGTGTTTTCAATCCAAACTTCATTTCCGTCAAATTCGTATTCCATTAATTGAAGTTTGTCAGTAAAATCTATTTTTTTAGCCCATCGAAATCCATTTCTAAAACATCGATACGATTCTTGAGTATACCAAATTCTTTGTCCTGTTTTTGTTTTTCGCGATTTTAACCTATACTTTGAATTGATTTTAATTTTACGTTGTAAAATCTTAATCAACTTTTGTTCAAATTTCTTTTGATAACTTTCTCTTACGCCACAACAATCTTCTAAAAACCTATCCATTGTTTTACTAAATTTAACTTTCATCCTATTTCTCCCTGAAAATGATGCATGTACTATTTGTCAATCAAAATTAAGCATATATCAACATAATTGGAACTTCAATATCATTGATATTTTTTCCCATTATCTCAGCATTTTTACTTTTTTCTCTGTTTTCATAAAACCTGATTTCTGTTGTCCACTTAAAATCTGTCACAAAATAATCTATCTCATCAATCCACAAAAATGTAGTAAAACAATTCTCCCGCCTTTCCATTTGTTGCAGAAGTTGCACATATGCTTTCATGGTCTTTTTTATACAATTTTTTATTCCATTTCTATTTGCGAAATAAAATGTGTTTCCACATAATTCATATGTCATTAAATCTTTGTTTTTGATATACGCAACTTTTCTTTTCCACATTAAATTATTTTTGTAACGAAAGTCTTTTGTATACCAGATTTTTTTGCCCGATTTTATTTTACCTGATTTCAGTTTATACCTGTAACAGATTTTAACTTTTCTTCCCAATATATTGTTAAGTTTCTTCTCAAATTTCTTTTCATAATTGCTTTTTATTCCATAGTTTTCTTTCAAAAACTTTTTCATTGCATCATTAAATTTAACTTTTATCATCTCGTCTTTCTCTTTAAAATTCGTGCCTGGTTTATAGTATCCTTTTCAGTTTCGATTTAAAACAAATCAAAATATACGCCTTCTGTACCCACTTCTGAAAAAAAACTATCTTCTAATAGTAAAATAAATGACCAAAGAAAAAATGCGTAAATCATAAATATAATTATTATCGACATAAAATTTCTAAATATTGTTTTTACTTTTTTATTTTCACCAACATTTGCAATTGTGTCTTTGCTAATAACGCTAATTCTCTGTTCCACTATTTCTTTATAAGTAATATATGTAAGGGATATAAGTACGACTAGTCCTGTTATACATACTCCTACCGCTCCTATCCTATATAAAATCGGACTTATTGCATTAAATTCTAAATAACTGTAAGATTTTCCATATTTATTATGCACTATGTGAGCTTTTGATGTTTCTTTTGCAAGCATCAATGCAAATCCTTTAGATGTAAATAATATTGAAAATATAATATAAAGAACAACATTAATTACTATCACAATTGTTTTCTTTTTCATTTTATCCACCTTTAAATCTATGTTATTTTTCATCTTTAAAACTATTTTCATAAATATCTAAAAACTCTGAAACAAAAGCTGCCTGTTTCTTTTCTTCTTTTGTTCCTTTAGTTAGTTGTTCACCGTAATTTTTATATTCTGTTATAGTGTCATTTGACAATTCTTTCAAATTAAATTCTTCTTTAATAAGATTTATTGCAGGCAAATATTTTTCTTTTAAAGTTGACATTGCTTTTTAAGTTTTCAATAAATTATTTTCGCGTATTCTTATAAAATTATTTTGCATACATAGCCGATATGTATTCACTTTCATCACATTCTAAATCAATTTTCTTTTTCTTTAATATTTCATTTCCTTTAATTTCATATTTTATTAATTCATCATAAAAATTCAAAATATACAAATCATTTTTTACTACATCAAACTGAACGATACTTGAGTCAACTGTATATTGTTTTTCCACATCATCTGTATCCATATTATACTTTACAATAATTGAATTGTCATTTTCTGCAAAAATTGAAGCGACTGCAATATATAGATACTTTCCATCTGCTCTTAATAATCTTGGACATGTATTATTAAGTTTTTTCAGTTTAACTTCTTTTATTTTATTATCTTTTATGCACAACAAACCATCTTTAGCTGGTAAATATAACTTATCTTTGTAATTAAAATATGATTCTGGTTCAGTTTCCTGATCAATATACTTTGTTAATTCTATTCTACATGGCATCGAGTTCTTTTTATCAAATATAGCTTTTTCAATAAAAACTCTTCCATTTTTCCAACCTGTTAATCTGAATAAGTCCCCATTATACAAATAACATTCCGTTGATACGTCTCCCTTAAAAGTAGTTTCTACCTTTTTATTATCTTCAATCTCAGTCCTGCTAACGGTAGTATCTCCATTTAAATTATATATTCCATAAACATATTTGTCATCCAACGCTATATTATTTGTGTATTTACATACTTGATATTCTTTAACATTTCCATTGTTTTTATCTATCTGCAATACTTTGCAATCTTCTTTGTCTTCCCCATATCCAACACTCAGTTCATATACATACTTTCCTTCTTTAAAAGGCAAGCCAAAATTAGTTCTACCTACACCACCATAATTATAATTTCTTTCATCAACCTTTTGCAAATCGTTGTCACAATATTCTATACTTGTTTTTTTATTAATTTCACTTACTTTTGGTGTTTTTATTATTGCTACACTATAATTTTCCTTATTGGTTTTATCGGATTTAGTAGTACATCCACTTAGTAGCAAAGATACGCATATGATTGTTAATAATAAATACCTTTTTTTCATTTGTTTTTATGTCCTCCGTTCTCTAAAGTTAGACAACACTTCCACCCAAAGATTACATGTCGGAAGTGTGCCTAACTTACCAAAATCATCGTTAGCTCCCTTATACCTTATTTTTTTTAATGAGGCAAATTCATACTGTTTGTTTACCTATACATTATTTTCAATCTTCTAAATTAGTATTAATCATAAATAATCGTCACTCCATTATCATTACTAAATGTTTCCTTCTCAAGTTTAATTTTTCTTTTATCAAAATAATTCTGAGAATATATAGGAAATTTTTCTTTTGAATAATAATTGTATTTTTCATTTTTATAATCTACGACTATATATTTATTTTTTTTATTTTGCAGATATAATATATTAGCATCAGTATCGTTATAGTAATAACAAATATTATTAAATATTGTCTTGTCTTTTTTTTCATCGTATAGACTATATTCCGATTTTTCATCGTATGGACTATATTCCGATATAAAACTTGATATCTGAAACCGTCCATCACCGACAGACAAAAAAGTATCTTTACCACTACGGTATTTCTGTGTTTCTTTAAAAGTGCACCCTGTTAAAATCAATAGCAATGGTAATATTATTAGAATATTTCTTTTCATATTCTTATGCTCCTTATATTTTCCTTTTTTACATTTACATACATGTTTTTGTTACCTCATGTTTAGGTACTCTATATATGTAATATTCAAGTTTAAAATAAGTTAAACTCTGGTTAACTCTACACTAAATACATACCAATATAATTGGATTTCCCAGATTATCAATATCTCCCCACAATGTGTCCTTGTTTTTATCGAATAGTCTGTCCTCATAAAATCTAATTTCAACTTCCCACTTACCTTTTCCTTTATCTCCCTCCAAAGGAACCAACATAAAAAATGTAATAAACGACGCGTCCTGTTCATTCATTTGATAAAGAAGTTGGATATACGCATTAATTGCCTTCTTCAAACAATGTTTTATTCCTTTTGTGTTTTCAATCCAAACTTCATTTCCGTCAAATTCGTATTCCATTAATTGAAGTTTGTCAGTAAAATCTATTTTTTTAGCCCATCGAAATCCATTTCTAAAACATCGATACGATTCTTGAGTATACCAAATTCTTTGTCCTGTTTTTGTTTTTCGCGATTTTAACCTATACTTTGAATTGATTTTAATTTTACGTTGTAAAATCTTAATCAACTTTTGTTCAAATTTCTTTTGATAACTTTCTCTTACGCCACAACAATCTTCTAAAAACCTATCCATTGTTTTACTAAATTTAACTTTCATCCTATTTCTCCCTGAAAATGATGCATGTACTATTTGTCAATCAAAATTAAGCATATATCAACATAATTGGAACTTCAATATCATTGATATTTTTTCCCATTATCTCAGCATTTTTACTTTTTTCTCTGTTTTCATAAAACCTGATTTCTGTTGTCCACTTAAAATCTGTCACAAAATAATCTATCTCATCAATCCACAAAAATGTAGTAAAACAATTCTCCCGCCTTTCCATTTGTTGCAGAAGTTGCACATATGCTTTCATGGTCTTTTTTATACAATTTTTTATTCCATTTCTATTTGCGAAATAAAATGTGTTTCCACATAATTCATATGTCATTAAATCTTTGTTTTTGATATACGCAACTTTTCTTTTCCACATTAAATTATTTTTGTAACGAAAGTCTTTTGTATACCAGATTTTTTTGCCCGATTTTATTTTACCTGATTTCAGTTTATACCTGTAACAGATTTTAACTTTTCTTCCCAATATATTGTTAAGTTTCTTCTCAAATTTCTTTTCATAATTGCTTTTTATTCCATAGTTTTCTTTCAAAAACTTTTTCATTGCATCATTAAATTTAACTTTTATCATCTCGTCTTTCTCTTTAAAATTCGTGCCTGGTTTATAGTATCCTTTTCAGTTTCGATTTAAAACAAATCAAAATATACGCCTTCTGTACCCACTTCTGAAAAAAAACTATCTTCTAATAGTAAAATAAATGACCAAAGAAAAAATGCGTAAATCATAAATATAATTATTATCGACATAAAATTTCTAAATATTGTTTTTACTTTTTTATTTTCACCAACATTTGCAATTGTGTCTTTGCTAATAACGCTAATTCTCTGTTCCACTATTTCTTTATAAGTAATATATGTAAGGGATATAAGTACGACTAGTCCTGTTATACATACTCCTACCGCTCCTATCCTATATAAAATCGGACTTATTGCATTAAATTCTAAATAACTGTAAGATTTTCCATATTTATTATGCACTATGTGAGCTTTTGATGTTTCTTTTGCAAGCATCAATGCAAATCCTTTAGATGTAAATAATATTGAAAATATAATATAAAGAACAACATTAATTACTATCACAATTGTTTTCTTTTTCATTTTATCCACCTTTAAATCTATGTTATTTTTCATCTTTAAAACTATTTTCATAAATATCTAAAAACTCTGAAACAAAAGCTGCCTGTTTCTTTTCTTCTTTTGTTCCTTTAGTTAGTTGTTCACCGTAATTTTTATATTCTGTTATAGTGTCATTTGACAATTCTTTCAAATTAAATTCTTCTTTAATAAGATTTATTGCAGGCAAATATTTTTCTTTTAAAGTTGACATTGCTTTGTCAGGATTTTGAAACACGGCATAGCCTAGTTCATTGGCTCCTATTTCAAAATCCTCACTTACATTTTCAAACTTTTCCACATCAACATCGCCTTTTATGTTATCTTTTCCTGCAACGTATTCCTTGGAATATTTCAACTGAGAATTTTTTCTATCCTCTGCTTTTTTTGATGCAGCACATCCACTTGCAAGTAATGATAGTGCCAGAATTGTTAATACTAAATATTTTTTCATTTTTCCTCCGTTTTTTTAGTTTCATCCAAAGTGTTTTAACTAAAAATATTCATAAACAACTCGAAACAACTAAATTGTTTAAGTTATTTCGAGTTGTTACTGATAAATATTTATTTCAATCCCTTGAAATCAGCATGAATAATTTCCAGCTTTTTAGTGTCAGTACTATACTGTAGATAAACATTTAATCTTCCAATTTCAATCTCACCCAATATAACTCGTAATGGTGTGCAAATTGTTCTGTCTTTCCCAAGTTTCTTGAAATAATTGTATTCAGCAAAATCATTGTCCCAACTTTCTGCCATTAACCATTGAATTTCAGCCCTGGTTTTTGCACTCTTTTTTATTTTTCCATCCCTGTATACTCTGGCATTAACATTGTCAGACTTCTCATGAGTTGCATAAGCTATCTCTAAATCTTCCTTTTTCATTCCTATATCAATCAAAGATATTGTCTGGGAATATTTGAAATTAATACCTGTTATTTTCAGTTTGTAATAATCCAACAATTCCGTTTTAAATCCATCTCTTCCCAAACTTGTATCAACAATATTACTGTATATACGATTTAATTTGTCTTCAGAAATATTATACACATTCCACTCAACACCTCTGTTTGGCTCACTGGATAAAACCAAATCGTCCTTTCCATCACCTGTTAAATCGTATACATTTAATTGTTCATCACGTCCCTTACCTGCAATTATATCTGTTTCTACACAGTAACTTTTTTTGTCGTTATAGTCTAAGACTGCTAGGTATGCATTATCACTACCACCAGATTTTATAACTAAAATAAGATTCTCTCCGCTTCCTGTTACATTTCCGGTTGCAAAATTTGTAACACGCACTTTATTTTTAAATCCAAGAAAAGACAAATCATATTTTGGTTCATTCTTTTCATTTGTACAATATAGACTTTCTGTTTTCTTTTTGTATTTGCACTTATGTATTACAACATCTTCCTTGCCTGTTGATTTTTCAGGATTCGGAATTTTAAAATCTCCCTTTATCTCACTTTTTTCCGTAAGATTAAAGGCTACATTTTCCTTTGTGCTTTCCACTGCTGTGTTTTCTGTTCCTTTTGTTTTGTCTTTAACATTACCACATGCCATCAGATTTACTGATAGCAGACCGATTAATGCTAGTGTTGTAATTTTTTTCATCTTCTAATCCTCCTTAATTTAAGCATTTACCTGTTCCTCTATAACATTTTTTTCCTTGTCGTTTGATTTGTCTGCGTAATTTTCTTGTTTTTTTATATTTCCATCCATATTTGTTCTTTGAACTAGAATTTGGTGCCGAAATTTCAAATAGTATAAACTTCCATTTTCCAACTTGATCTGTATCACCAATCATATGTTCTTTCTTTACTTTACCATTTTTCGGTGGCTTAATTCCTTTCATTTTCCAAGCTGCATATATAGAAACCTCTCCCAATTTCATTTCTGGTCCTTGTTCTCCTACAACACAATATAAGTAGTTTCCATTTTTTCTGTTTACAATAACACCCACAGAAAATTTATACGAACTCATACTAGGTGGAACAACAATGTAAGGTATTTTATCTGCACCAACATACTTTCCAAAGCAACATGTTGTATTTTCAACTCCATGAGTCGAATCATCATAATACTTGGATTTTTTCATTGTTTTTGATACTTTTCCATCAGTACATATTCTTAGTTTATCTGTATTACTCTTATAGACTTTTCCCATCTTCTTGCTTATCCATTCCTTTTTATGACCACTTGGATCAATATAAGAAATTGGATTTCCAGCACAGTACGCATAAAAGTTCCAACTTTCTGCATCTGTTCCCGTACCTCTATAAGTATCCTGGCTTATAAACACGCCATCGTTTGAATCATAATATCTTGCATTCAAATAATATAAACCTGTCAATTCATCATACACTCCGCCAGTGTAACAAATTTCATTGTCTACTTCTGAAGAAATACTCTCTTGTGTTTCTCCAAAATCTGTGTAGTTGTATGATTTTACACATTCTCCATTATTATCTGTCATATTTGTAGTGCTTCCCTGAACATCTTTTGAATAGAAATATTCTTTTTGCTCATTCTCACTATTTCTGATTGTTGCAAATATATTGTTTTCATGACCTATAATATTTTGACTTGTTTTTATGCTATTTTCATCAGTTGTGTAAAGAAGCACCCCTGCCTCATAAAAATAACATGTCACTTTTGATGTTTCTTTTCCACTCTCATCTATAGACACATCATGTTTTTTTATACGTTGTCCGGCTCCGTTGTACTCGTTGTACTCTTCTGAAACCTTCTTACTATTTTTCAAAGTTTTCACATGAATCAACTGATTTTCAATATCATATTCATATATCGAAGTTGTTCCTTCTTTTCCATCAACTGCTTCTATCTGATTTCCTTTTTTATCATACTTATAAGAATAATTGTATGTATATGCCTGTTTTCCATCTTCGGCCTCTATTTTTGTCGCAGATGTCAACTGATTTAATCTATTATAAGCACTATGTGTATATTCACCCTTCAATTTTGTGGTAGTTTCATCAGTTATATAACTTTCTGATATTCCCTCATAAGTCCTATTTCCGACACTGTCATACTCATATGTACATGTAGTTGTTTTATAATTACAATTATCTTTCTTTACAGATTTGATAAGTTGATTGAAACTGTTATATGTATAGTTTGTCTCCTCATCCTTAACATTGTTAGCATAATTGAACACTTCATGTTCATATACTATATTTGAATTTTTATCATACTGATAATCATATTGTTCGAGTATCTTATTAATATCTTTACTGTTAAAATACTTCATTGTTGTTACTCTGTCAAAGCTATCATAAGTATAATCTCTTTCAATATAATCACTACCTTTGTTTAAAAAGTTTTCATAATCTTTTATCTGTTTTACTTTTCCGTCATTATGATAAATATACTGGCGTATCTTAGTCATTTCATCATTGTTAAGAATACCGTCAACTTCTGTAATCCATTTATCCTTGTTGTAAACAAACTTTATACCCTTTAATATATCATATTTATTGTTTGGATAATAGAGTTTTTCTATATTATCATCAATATTGTAAACATATTTTAGTTTTGCACTCTCAATCCTATCTTTCGTTGGTTCAGTTTCTGAATTAATTTCTGATACAGATACATTTCTTCCAAACCCATCATATTCATAATAAGTATATCTATATGTTTTTCCTGACTTAATGTCTACAGTTTTAGAAATTTTTCCTTCTGAATCATATGTATACTCTGTAATGTTGATTGGTTCACTATCCTGTAATGAATTGTATGTTGATTTTTTAATCTGATTTCCATAAACATCATATTCGTACTTAATGCATGAACCATCTGAATAGTTTTCACAAACCAATTGACCGTTTTTACCATACTCATATGTTGTTTCAAGATTTCCATCTTTTGTTTCGTCTTTAACTGACATTATCTGTTCTGAACCATTTGAAGTAGTTTTGCTTATAGCTCCATTTGCATAAGTTACTGATTCCACAACAGCTTCATACTTTCCATCGTTTCCTTTTTCAAGGTTGTCATAACTATATGTTTCCTTCACACTTCCTGAAGATGTAACTTTCATTATTCTTCCCTGTTCATCATAATCATAAGATGTTACGTTTCCATTTCCATCAGTAGCAGTTTTCAGATTTCCTTCTTTATCATATACATTCTTTGTAACAATAGAATTTTCTCCTACTTTAAATGATGTGCCTGAAATTTCAGGATTTACAATCGTTGCCGTTACATTTCCCATATCATCATATGTAGAAACTGAGAGTTTTCCATCTACTATAAGATCCGGACTTGTTTCGTCTGTTCCTCCTACATATGTTGTATATACTCTTCCATTGTTGTCATATGTATAATCTGTATAAAGTCCGTTATTCATTTCTCTTACAGTTCTTCCCAGTGCATCTGTATATGTTTTACCAACTACTTCACCTTTCTGATTTATGGTTGTCACAATGGTTGTATTCTTTATACTCTTCATAGAAATACCATCGTTTATGCTTACACTTCCATATGAGTATTCAATATTTGTTGTTTTTGTTTCATCTCCAACAATTAATTCTGTGCTTATTTCTCTATTCATTGAATCATAAGAATATTTTGTAACTCTTCCTTCTTCATCCTTCGATTCCAAAACACTTCCGTTTTTGTTGTATTTATTTCCTGTTTCCTTTATGCCCTTTTTCGATACTTCTGTTGTTTTTACTGTTCTGAAAAATTCATCGTACTGATACAACATAACTACCATATTTGTATCCTTGATAATATCTCTAATTTCAGAAGCAGTTATACCTTCTTCCGATACTTTTTGCAAAACCTGTTCATCTATATCTGTTACATCAGAAATATCTATTTTTACATTTCCCACTTCATCATAAACATATGCATTCTTTTCTTCTACTGTTCCCTCCTGCACATCTTCATTTTCCTCATCACCATCAGAAGTATATGTTGTCTTTTCATCATATGTCTTTAACGCAGTCTTTTCAAAATTTGCATTATCTACATTACTTCCTAACAATTCCTGACTGGTTTTAACTTCTCCATCTTCCCCATATGTATATACTGTTACTATATTGGTTATATGATCTATTTCTTTTTTTACATTTCCAAATTCATCATATTCATATTCTTCATATTCTGAAATAACGCCATTTGCATCAACAGTTTTCATTGTAATTGGCTGATTTTTTACTACATCAGACTGTTTTCCACTATAGTCATATGTATATTCTGTTACCGAACCGGCACTATCTGTTGACCTTGTTACATTTCCATAACTGTCATATTTTGTATTTTCTTTATCTGTAACAGTTTTTTCTACTACAATATTTCCATCTAATGCATAATAACTCTGCTTATCAGTTGTATCTGTAATTAATGTTTTGTTATTTTTATCATAAGTGTAAGTAGATTGATTACCTGCTGCATCTGTTTTTTCTGTAATCAAACCATCCAATGAGAAATAATAATTCTCTTCACTTAACTTTGATGTATTATTATACTTTGTAACTTTTGTATTTGGTCGTGTTTCTTTCTGATTTTTTGTAAAACTATATCTGAAAAATTCTCTATTCGGATATTCTATTTTACTAATATATTCATTATCATACTCTAGTCTGTATTGATTACCTTCAGCATCTGTTATTGTGCTTAACTTACCTTCTGAATAATCATACTTATACTCTATGCTTTTATTCCCTGTTCCATTAAATATAGCTTTTGTAAGATATTCGTCATTATATTCATATGTGTAACTATATTCTGATTTTGTATCAGCAGCTGCTGTTACTTTGCTTAACAAGCCCTGTTCATTATAAGAATATTTTGCTTCCTGCCCCTTACTTGTTATTATTTTTTCGATTGTTCCATTTTCCTTATTATATGAAACATACACAAATGTTCCATTTGTTTCTTCTATTAATAATAAGCGTCCACAATCATCAAATCTGTAAATCTGCCCATCTTTAGTAGTAACTTTGTAATATGCATCTATTTCCAATTCTGTTGATTGCTTATTATCTTTTTGATTTCCTTTAGTTTTTTCAATGGTCTTTTTAAAAACATCATCATCTATCTCCATTGACATATCCGGAGTATCACTACATACATATTTATTTTCTGACTTTGTAAAAGTATACACGTTATTTGTTCCATCAACTAAATATGCTTTATCACCTTTTTCAGATACATACATATCATAAGACTGTCTCCAACCATATCCCATAGTTGATTTTGTTGTATCCTTTGAATTATATACACGTGCAATACTAACAGGTAGTTGTGGTGCCGGAAGTGAAATATCGGCCTGGCTATAAGTAAAATTTCCTCTGGACAATTCAATCTGACCTGTTCCATTTGGTGTTTCCACAGAAGCATAAGTATATTTGCTGTTTACGCCTTCTCTATTTTCAATAATATCTTCTGATAATGTCGTTGAACTTATTTCTTCTGAATAGTCACTATATTGAACCTGTTCATTAGTTTTCTTTACTGTTCTTAATTTATAATAATATGTTACTCCCTCATCACCTGAAATTTTTATTGCTCCTTTTGATGAATATGACTTCACAAAGTTTTCCTGATTTATAACAACATTAGGTGTAGTTGCTCTGTACACCTGATACTTTACATCATCTCTATATTTTCCACATTTTGTAGAAAATCTTAAAACAGTATTTCCTCCAATCTGTTCCACTGCGTACACATCTGTAGGTGTATAATCAGCCAATTCATAATCAGCTTTATCGTAGTAATAATTGCACTCTACTTCATCTGAACTGTTTCCTGCCTTGTCTACACTTCTCACTGTGATTTTATATTTTCCATCTTTAGGTAAATCACTGCTTTGAAGCGTTGCATTTCCACTAGATTCAAAGCCTAATGTTTTATATTCTCCATCATCAATCTTTACCTGTACTTCATACAGATTAGAATCTTCAAACCCTTCCCAGTTTAATGTAGGTAGACTACTACTTGTATTGAATATTCCTGTTTTTGGAGTAATCTTTATCTTTCCGGTTTCAGGTTTTGTTGTATCCCTATAATAATTTACAGTTTCTTCAGATTCGTTTCCTGCCTTATCTACTGCTGTAATGGTTATTTCATTTTCACCATCTTCTATATTTTCTAATTTTATGCTTCCTTTATTATTGCTTATCTTCTGTTCCTTTTCATTTACTAATAAACTGTAACCATCCAATGTACTATCACTAATATCGTACTCCAATGTTGGATTTTCTTTTGAACCATCATAATTATTTTCATCTGTATTAGGTGTAATAGACATTTTTATTACCGGGTTGTTGCAGTCATAATGATATTGATATCCATTATACGAACTTATATTTCCTGCTTTATCCACTGCTCGCACATTAAATAAGTTTACTTTTCCCGATGTGAGTCCTGTAATATTGCCTGTTCCTTTATTCGTTGTTCCTATTGTTTTAAAAGCCCCATTGTTTATACTCACCTGTACACTTGCTATATATTTTTCCTGTACATCCCATGTCATTTTAGGTTCTTTGTTACTATATTTTCCTGAATCATATTTAGTGCTCAATGAAAGGCTCATTATCTCTGGTGCTGTTTTATCTATGTAAAATGTTGACGCTCTTCCAACTCCTTTAATATCTGCCTTATCCACACCACGAACATATATCTTATACTGTCCTTCATCTAATGAACTAACACTTATACTCTTTGTACCTGATGATGTTGTACCAAGTTTTGTACTATTGGAATATGGTACAACACTCTCCCCTGCTTCATTTACAATCCTATACTGTACATAATTAAGTGCCTTCGAATCTATTCCTGACCAACTCACCTTTAAATTTTCATTTGCTTTTAAATATGCTCTTTCTTCATTAGCACTGCTACCGGCACTTACCTTTGATGCTGTTGTTGGTCCATCATAATATGTTACAGTCAATTTAGGTACCTTGCCAGTATCTGTACTTCTTGCACCATAAAACTTAACATATGATGCTTCACTTTCATCCTCTAGTCTAAACAACAATCCATAGTTTTTGTGACCATCTCCACTACCTTTTGCAATATTTCTCGCCCAATTGGTTAAATCAATTGTTTTTTTTGCTCCTGATGTTCCACTTGAACTAAAAGTTGTCAGGATTGCACTACTTCCTCCTGGCTGATTATTCCATGTAACTGTTTTACATTTAAATGCTTCTTTTACAGGTCTAATCTGTATTTTTGCCCCTTTATTTCCTGCGCCATTTTCGTAAATTGTTAACTTTGCACTTTCTACATATTTGTTGTCAATTTTGCCACTTAATTTAGTTGCTCTGAAATAACTTCTGAACAATCCCTGACTACCTTTTCCTACTGAAAAAGTTCTTACTCCACTTGCATAATAATTTGTCCCACTGCTTGATTTCAATACATATACGTCCGGTAAATCGCCTGTGCCTGTCCAAGTTACTGTTGGGTCAACTGATACCGGATATACTCTTTTACTATCATTTAAATATGACTGATTTACTACTACTTTTAGTATATATTTGTTGACGTTTTTCTTTTTGCACTCCACTTGTTCTAACTGATATGTGGCATCTTCACTATATCCATTTTCACTTGCATCATTTAATACAGGCGCAGGGATTCCACCTACAATGTCATCACTATCTTTATCAATAAATGTGATTCCTCCTACGGCATCCAATTTTGCTTCCATGTTTTCTACAACTAAAGAAAAAGAAAATACATTAGTATCCGGTACGCTGTCCAAAATGATATCTTCCTTTACACCATGTTCTAAAGACTTATATTCTAATGCCACATCACTTTTGTTATATTTGTAGTTAGCCTTCACCTTCTTATCTTCTTTTTTTCCTGAAGCAATATCGGTTACATTATCACTTTCTACTTCTACCTTGCCTGTTTTGTTTTCAAACATAGTATCTTCTTGAATTTCATCATCTGAAATTGGAGAAAATGCTACCTTATATTTGTCATTTGTCAACAGCACAGGTGTTTCTTCCTTTACCATTTTGGGCATATACTGTTTTGAATCTCCCGATTCATTTACATATTTATACTGCTCTGCTTTTTCCTCTGTAATAACTTTTGAGCTTGCAATTATTTTTTTATCATTATTATCTACCTTAACAAACTCTGGATTATATTCTTTTACTTTTCCAACTTCTTCATATCTTATTTTATCAGAATAGTATACTGTTTTTTTCATACCATTATTTAAAATATAAGTATTCGAATCGACTGTTCTTTCATTTTTTAATTCCTTTATAACTTTTGGTTCTTCTTTTGCATTAATTTGTTTTTGATTTTGAACAGTTTCCCTACTATTATTTTCACTTGCATATACAGGCATTTCCACTCCTGTTACTGTCATCGAAATAATTAAAAAGGCTACAACCGTTCTCTTTAGTTCTTTCACTAATTTTTTCATCAAAGATATTCCCTCTCCTTATTCTTTTGTTCAAAGCTTTGACATACCATCATTTTAAGTAACCACTGTAAAATGGCAATACAATTTGCACAAACGTCGAAAAAAACGACATGAACGTTGATTTTTTACGTTCATGTCGTCTACATAGAAGCTATTTTTTTCTTTGCTGTAATATATCTTTTCTTTGTTTCCGTATATTTTCTCACGCTTATATACGCTTTCTCATTGTTTTCAAAATATACAAACTCTTTATCAAGATGATCAACCTTTGCCATATTAACCAAAAATGATTTGTGGCTACGATAAAAGCCATTCTTTTTTAGTTTTTCTTCCAACTCATTTATCTTTTTATCTGACAGATAACATCCATCCTGTACATGAATCATGGTCTTTCTGGACTTTGTTTCAATGTATAAAATATCATTAGCATATATCTTCTGCGTCCTTTCGTCTTTCTTTCCCATTATGAAAACATCATTATTTTCATTTATTTTTTTTATGGCACAAAAAGCTTCTTCCAGCTCTTCTTCCATTTTTGTTTTATCCACATACCTGAATGCATTGACCAAATATCCTTTTCTGGCACAATCCAAATGTGTTGTCAAAATTATAACAATTGTTTTTCCATGATTTTTTTTATATTCAGTGATTGTATCAAACCCATTCAACTGTGGCATATCCACATCCATAATTACAATATCATAATATTTATTTTTATCTAAAAAATCTATTCCTGAATTGTATGTATCAATTTTATTTTTGTCATCACCATTTTTTTTAACAACTGTTGTTGCCAATTTTCTCCACATTTCTTCATCATCTACTATTGCTATGTTCATTTTTACTTCCCTCATTTTTTAATGTAATTGAAACTATAAAACTGTCTTCTTGGATTTCTATATCCATCAGTCCTTCACACTCTTTCACACTATCCTTTACATTTTTTATACCCCATCCATGATACTGTTTTTCTTTTTTTGTAGTTATAAGTTTTTTTCTATTATCACTGTAACCCGAAAAATAATTTCCTACCTCTATAATAATATTTTTTTCTGTATAACTGCATATTACCCAAACTTCTTTATTTTCTGCTTTTTGTGCTGCCTCTATGGCATTGCTTAACAGATTGGAAAATATTGTACATAAATGGTAGGCACTAACATTGCACCCCATTGGAAAATGTCCCTGAACTTTTAATTTAACATTTTTACTTTTTGCTTCTGCAAAATACTTGTCCAAAATCGCATTTACAATATCATTTCCTACATTTACTTTTATTCCCAATCTGTCAACCTTGTCTTTTATATCATTAAGATATATTTCAAATTCTTCACACTTTCCCTCTTTGTATACTTTATCAAGTAAATACAAATGGCTCCGTATGTCATGCCTAAATTTTTTTGTTTCCACTTCGCGTTCTTTTAAGTATTCATAATAATTATTTTGCTCTTCAAGGTATTTCTTAATGATTTTTTCCCTCTCTATTTGAATATTTCTAGAAATCAGTAAAACTATCATGGTCATTACCTGAATTGTCAATCCAATTGCGACAACTAAATACATTATTATATAAGCAATTCTATTCTTATATGCCACTTGCTTCAATGTCATCAGATTAAGCATTGCTAATACGCAAAAGTTAACTATTATATTTGTTGTAATAATAATCCAACTTTTAACTGAAATCATTTTCATTCCATATAAGTTTTTTCCTCTCAATAATATCACTATGACAATTACAAATATTAAAGATAACACAGATGTAATTATTTCTGTCAAACCTGTAATACTAATTTTTTGTACTTCTGTTATTGTTGTTATAATTTGTGAAAAGAACATATCAATACTTTCCATTGCAATAGAACAACCAACAACATAAACAATAATTCTTGAGTTAGTTTCTACAAAATATGTTTTTGCAATTATATATAAACATAACAAAAAGAAAACTAGTTCAAACGTTGTATTTATTTTTATCATTGGTAAAGAATTACACATTGATAGAAATATTATTTCACAATAATTTATTATTTTATTGCCTTCTCTCTTTGTTAATTCTAATAAATTTTCTCCTATTAACAAAATGGCAACTATATGAAATATGTTTGCTAATCCAACACAAAGTATATTCATCATTTATCTCCCTATACAATATATTATGAATATTATATCATATTTTTGTATGAGGAGGTGATTTTAGACAATTTATTTAAACCATCCCAAAAACCAATGTGTCCATTTAAACATTGTCCTTATCCTTCCCGTATATACTGTTGTATTGTCCGGACAAGAATTAGCATAAATCTTTTTTTTAATTTGTAAATGTATTATGCACAAACGTTGATTTTTTTGACATAAACGTTGATTTTTTATGCGATATGAAAGTTTCTTTGCAACAATTGTTTTTGCCTTTTTCATATTTTTTGCTGTTGCTTATTTTATTTGATAGCCATTGTCATCAAGAAATTTTTTGTACTAGAAAAGTGCCAAAAATGTTATAACATTTTCGGCACTTTTACTATCAATATTTAAATTAAACATTTTTATTTAACTAACCCAATTAAACTGTTAATATCATCCACGTTATGTCGTGTCATATAATCTTCAATTCCTTCAATAACGTCAATAGTTGTATGTGGATTGTTAAAGTTGGCTGTTCCAACAGATACTGCTGTAGCACCTGCTAAAATAAATTCCAACGCATCCTTTGCATTTGCAATTCCACCCATTCCAATAATTGGGACTTTAACTGCATTTGCGACCTGATATACCATTCTTACAGCTACAGGCTTAATTGCAGGACCTGATAAGCCTCCTGTTTTGTTTGCCAATACAAACTTTTGTCTTTCCACATCAATCTGCATTCCTGTTAATGTGTTAATTAAAGATAAAGCATCTGCTCCACCTGCCTCTGCCGCCTTTGCCATTTCTGTAATGTCCGTAACATTTGGACTAAGTTTCATAATAACAGGCTGCTTTGCAACTTTCTTTACTTCTTTTGTTATAGCTTCAACTGCCTTTGGATCCTGACCAAAAGCGATACCACCATGTTTTACATTTGGACATGATATATTTATTTCAAGCATGTCAACATTTTCATGACCTAATTTTTCTACCACATCTACATAATCTTCTGTAGTTCTTCCACAGACATTTACAATGATATTTGTATCATAATCCTGCAAATATGGAATATCTCTTTTTGCAAACAAATCATATCCCGGATTCTGAAGCCCTACTGCATTAAGCATTCCACCATATGTTTCTGCTATACGTGGTGTAGGATTGCCTTCCCATGGTACATTGGCAACACCTTTTGTAACTACTGCTCCAAGTCTGTTTAAATCTACAAACTCTCCATACTCAGCACCTGAGCCAAATGTTCCTGAGGCAACCATTACAGGATTTTTAAATTCTACTCCGGCAATATTTACTTTTGTATTCATTATAAATCCACCTCCTCAGCTAAAAATACAGGTCCATCTTTACAAATTCGTTTGTTGTTTACATTTGAATGATGGTCTTTTTCTGTTGAATTGCAGACACACGCAAGACATGCTCCAATGCCACATGCCATTCTTTCTTCTAAGGACAACTGACACTCTATTCCTTTTTCCGTAGCATATTCTTTTATTGCCTTTAACATAGGTGTTGGTCCGCATGCATAAATCACATCACCTTCAACATTTTGTTCTTTAATGGCATCAATTACAGTTCCTTTGGTACCTGTGCTGCCATCTTCTGTTGCAATGTAAAGTGATCCATTGTTTTCTAGCTCTTCTGTTAAGAACAATTCGTTTCTATATCCTGCTACAACCTGAACATCTGCAATGCTTTTTAGTTCTTTTGCCAACTGAACCATTGGTGGGATTCCAATTCCACCACCAATAAGGATTGCTTTCTTGTTTTCTCTTTTCATAAAGCCATTGCCAAGTGGTCCGATAATATCTACTTTTTCTCCTGGTGTATATGTGGAGAATTCTTCAGTTCCTCCACCAACAACTCTGTAAACAATTCTAAGTGTACCTTCATCCTTATTTACCTCACATATACTGATTGGTCTAGGAAGCAATTTTGTTTTGTCATGACAATACATTGAAATAAACTGACCGGCTTTTGCAGTTTCTGCTGCCTTTGTTTTTATTATCATGCTATAAATGTCTGTACCAATAGATTTCTGGCTTACTACAATTGCAGTTTCCTTTTCTCTCATGTCTGTCTCCATTCTTTATCAATCTTTTTAGAAAATAACAGCCGATTATCTTAGGCTGTTATTTTTCTTTTAATTATTAACATTTTCTCTTACTTATTAAAAAATTGAGTTAATATCTTCAATCATGTCAATGACTGCCTGTCTTGAGGCATCAGCATAATTTTCTGCACCAAATTTTGCGTATTTATCCTGCTTGTATGCACAGATAATTCCTCTTGATGAATTGACAATGGCACCAAGTCCGTCTTCATTAAAGTATGGTTTAAGTCCATCTGCAGTACCACCCTGAGCACCGTAACCAGGTACTAAAATATAACTCTTAGGCATAACCTTTCTAAGAACTTTTCCCATTTCAGGATATGTAGCTCCAACTACGGCACCAATATAGCTGTAGTCATCGCCCATATGTTCTTCGCCCCATTTTGCTACCTGTTCGCCAACCCATTCATAAAGTGGTCTTCCGTCAATTAATCTATCCTGAAATTCTCCGCTGGAAGGATTTGATGTTTTTACTAAAATAAATAATCCTTTATTTTCTTCTTTACATACGTCTATAAATGGTTTAATTCCATCTGTTCCAAGGTATGGGTTGACTGTTGCAAAGTCTTCGTCAAATAATGAATACTTTTTGCTTCCAACCTGAACCTTTCCCAAATGGCCAACTGCATATGCTGCTGATGTTGATCCAATATCACCACGCTTTACATCACCAATTACTACAAGGTCTTTTTCCTTTGCGTAATCTACTGTCTTTTTAAATGCCTGAAGTCCCGGTACTCCAAACTGCTCGTACATGGCAATCTGTGGCTTTACGGCAGGAATCAAATCATATGTTGTATCGATTATTCCTTTGTTATACTGCCATATTGCTTCTGCTGCGCCTTCTAATGTTTCGCCATATTGGTCAAAGGCTTTCTTTGTAATATGTTCAGGAACGTAACTCATCATTGGGTCAAGTCCTACTACTACAGGTGCATTTGTCTTTTTAATCTTGTCTACTAACTTGTTAATCATTCTATTCTCCTTTATACTGCCGGTTCCAAAACTTTCCAATTGTGTGGCTTAATATAACTATCGAAAGCACGCTCCCGCTGCCAAACGCTGGTAGCGGTTCTATCAAGCCAGCTACGCTGCCTTAATGAACCGACCGCGTTAGATGCGCTTTCTCTTAGTTATATTAAGCCACACATGTTCAACGTTTTTGTAACCGAATATTGTGTTTAGTTTGTTATGTTACTTTGTAACTTGATATTAATTTCTAACTTTATATAGTATTTTTTATTTTACTATCAGTTTTAAATTTAATGTCATTATGTGATATTTTGTTATTTATCTCCATATACTATTTTGCCACCTAATATGGTGTATAGTACTTTTCCATTTACTTTGTAGCCATCAAATGGCGTGTTCTTTCCTTTTGACTGGAATGTGTTTTTGTCTATAGTATATTCTGCATCAGGATCTATGATTGTGATGTCTGCCACTGCTTTTTCGTTTAGTGTGCCTTTGTCACTTCCAAGTACCTGTGCAGGATTATAACTCATTTTTGCAGCCATTTGAAGTGGTGTTATATAACCTTTTTTTACTAAGTTTGTTATGGTTAGTGGTACTGATGTTTCAAGTCCTACTATTCCAAATGGTGCGTGTTCCAAATCTTTTTCTTTTTCTTCTTTGCTGTGAGGTGCATGATCTGTTGATATTACATCCATTATATCCTCGCTAAGTCCTTTTATAAGTGTTTCCATGTCTTCTCTTGTTCTAAGAGGTGGATTCATTTTAAAATTTCCGTCATTTTCAGTAATGTCATCTGAGCACATTGAAAAATGATGTGGGCATACTTCAGCGGTAACATCTATGCCTTCTGCCTTTGCCTGTTTTACCATTTCCACGCTGTCCTTTGTTGAACAATGGCAAAGATGCAATTTGGCATTTGTCTCTCTTGCCAGCATAATGTCTCTCATGGCAATAACATCTTCCACTGCGTTGCTTATTCCCTTTACTCCAAGTTCTTTGGACTTGTTGCCTAAGTTGATTACTCCACCTTCAACCAAATTTATGTCTTCACAGTGGGCCATTACAGGAACATTTAGTCTTGCAGCTTCCTTCATTGCTTTTCTATAAACTCCGGAATTCATAACTGATTTACCATCTTCACTAATGGCACAAATGCCTGCTTTTTTCAGGCTTTCTATATCAGTTACTTCTTTTCCTTCCATGTTCATTGTTACTGCTCCAACAGGAAGTACATTTGTAAGTCCAACTTCTTTTCCTTTTTCAATAATGTATTTTACTGTGTCTACATTATCTACCACAGGCTTGGTATTTGGCATGCAGCATACTGTTGTAAATCCACCATTGGCTGCTGCCCTGCTGCCTGTCTCAATGTCTTCCTTATATGTAAGTCCCGGATCTCTAAAATGTACATGCAAATCAATAAGTCCCGGCATTACATAACAGCCTTTTGCATCAATTATTTTGTCTGCATCTGTTTCAATCTGTTCCTTCTTTTCTTTGATTCTTCCATCTTCAACAAGAAGATCCATTACTTTGTCCAGATTTTCAGAAGGATTCAACACTCTGCCGTTTTTAATTAATATTGTCAATTATAATACCTCTTTCTGTTTTTTTAGAATATATAATCAAACTACTTTTTACTTATTATCTTTTAAGTGATAAATACTGATTAAATTGTCTTCTCTATACACCAATTCATATTTTCCTGAGTTCACAATATTTGTAAACTTAGCTGCTTCATTTTGGTTTCTTTCATCAACTACCAGGTAATCTGTATACTTGTCTTCTGTCAGATGATTTTGGTCATACATTTCCAAATGTTTTGATAAATGTGGTGTAAAGAAACCTGATGCACATACTGAAGCATTTTGTGGTACATATGTATCCATTGCATTGTCAAGTTTTGTATATGTAGCCTTGTCTGTGTCATATTTTTCAAGGTAATATGTCATCTTCGGATATACCGTTCCTACAAACATAAGTGATGCACATATAACACAAACACCAACAATTGTTTTTGCTTTTTCTACTTTCATATCCTGTAAATTCATAATCATCACATACATAAATAACGCAATAATTCCAAAATTATACTGGAATGAAATATCGTGCAAATACAGATATGTTGTCATAACATTTATCAATATAAATGGCGAAAGTAAAATGTATCTGGAATATTTCTTTCCTGTAGTAAACAATGCTGCAGCTATAGGCACAAGCATAAGCATAATATATCCTATCTTGTCCATCTGATTGTCACCAAAGTTTGTAACCATCTGTGATAATGCATATGAAGGATTCAACAATACTGTTTTTATTATTTCTAAAAATCCACCATTGGCATCTGCATATAAATTACTAAATCTGTCATCCAGCACTCCAAGTCCATAGCTTTTTACAATGCTTACTGCTATTACAAAATATGCTGCCGAAACTATCATAAGAATAATTCCTCGTTTTTTGTCTTTTCTCGAGAGAATAAGAAATGCTCCAAGCACCAAAATGTATATTGCTGCATCTTCTTTTGTAAAAAACACTAAAAGTACACAAAGAATAGCCCACAAATCTTTTTTCTTTTCAAGAGCATAAATTGCAAACAATATAAAAAATGTTAGGAAACAATTTTCATGGATATCATAAAATGCTCCTGATGCTGTAGCAGGGTACAATGCATATAAAATTATCATTGCCACTGCCATCCAGTTTGACATTTTGTAATGTCTGCAAAGCAAAACTATTGGAATGACCGGAAGTGCAATCATTAAAGCCTGTATCATCTGTACTGTAATAGGACTTGGGAATATAAAGTATATTGGAAGTCCTATATAAAATATTGGCGAAAAATGTACTCCAAAATGTGAAAGTAATGTATTTCTTTCAACTGTTGTATTGATTGCTCCTGTCTGCTTCATATACTCATACATCTGAGCAAATATACCAAAATCATATGTTGAATTGCTGTATGTATAATATCTGTACACTGTAGTAATCGCCACAAATGTGAATAGCAATACTCCAACAACGGCAAATATAGATCGGAAGAGCGTCGTGTAGGGAAAGAGTGTAGATCTCGGTGGTCGC
>URQO01000010.1 GCA_900550135.1 uncultured Eubacterium sp. | reverse complement strand
AACCAAATATCATTCTAAAAACCCTGTCTTTATTTTCTCTATTTACCCCTGGCATCCTTTTCTCCTTTACGTTATTTTGTGTTATTATACATATCTTGTGTGATTATGTCAATATTTATTTTTACCGGTTGCTACATATAACAGTTTATTTAACTTTATAATAATGATATTTAGTGTTATAACTCTTGTTATTTCCTGTTTTACACAAAAAAATAAACGCCCTTGCTTGAATTAAGGGCGTTTATTTAACATGTTATTTGTATTTATGAAATTATATTTTTATTTTATAAATTCTTTATTCTCTCAATTGCTTTTAATGTATTTTCATATGTTCCAAAAGCTGTCAGTCTAAAGTATCCTTCACCACTTGGTCCAAATCCTGAACCTGGTGTACCTACAATATTTGCATTTGTAAGTAAGTGATCAAAGAAATCCCATGATGACATACCATCAGGTGTTTCAAGCCATACATATGGTGCATTTACACCGCCGCTTACAGAAAATCCTGCTGACTTTAATCCATCCATAATAACTTTGGCATTGTTCATGTAGTAAGCAACCTGCTCCTTTGTCTGAGCCTTTCCTGCTTCTGAGTACACTGCCTCGCCTGCTCTTTGGATAATGTATGGAGCACCATTGAATTTTGTTCCATGTCTTCTTGCCCAAAGAGAGTTTAATGTAACACCATTTTGTTTAAGTTCTTTTGGAATAACAGTAAACCCAAGTCTTGTACCTGTAAATCCGGCATTCTTTGAAAAACTTCTAAGTTCAATTGCACATGTCTTTGCTCCATCACACTCATAGATTGTATGTGGAACATCATCCTCTGAAATGTATGCTTCATATGCTGCATCATATATAATCACTGCATTAACCTTGTTTGCATAATCAACCCATTTTTGAAGTTCAGTTTTTGTAATTGTTGAACCTGTTGGATTGTTTGGGAAACAAAGATAAATAATATCAGGTGTTTCTGTTGGTAATTCAGGGGCAAAATTTGTTTCCTTTGTACATGGCATGTAAATTACATTGCTCCATCTTTCCTGCTCTGCGATGTAATCACCTGTTCTTCCTGCCATGGCATTTGTATCGACATATACAGGATATACAGGATCACATACTGCAATCTTGTTGTCTATAGAGAAAATATCACCAATATTTCCTGAGTCTGACTTTGCTCCATCACTTACAAAAATTTCATCAAGGGCAATATCAACACCTCTTGCCTTGTAGTCATTATCTCTGATTGCACTTCTTAAAAATTCATAACCAAGGTCCGGGGCATAGCCGTGAAATGTTTCTGCATTTGCCATTTCATCAACTGCCTTGTGCATTGCCTCAATAACTGCAGGACAAAGTGGCTGTGTAACATCACCAATTCCAAGACTTATCACATCTTTGTCAGGATTGGCTTCCTTGTATGCTGCCACCTTTTTTGCAATGTTTGAAAACAAATAACTTCCTGGTAACTTTAAATAATTTCCATTAATTTTGTACATTTTTTCAGTCCTCCTATAAAATATAAATTTATTCTTTGTACATAATCTTTAGAATCTCCTCAGCTGTTTCTACCATAGTTCTGCCACTGTCCATGGCAGTTTTTTGAACATATCTGTGAGCTTCATTTTCTGACATACCGTTTTTCTCCATCAAAACTGCCTTTGCCTCATCTACAATGCTCTGTTCCTCCTCGGTTCTTTTAGGGGGTGACTTTTTCTTTCGTCTAAACTTTGCAAAAATATTGTTCTGCATCATTTCTACTGAATTCAAAAAATCTCTAACCTTTATGGGCATCTCAAGCATTGCTACTCCGGTTTCATCTTCTAGAAGTTTTTGTCTGGATGCCACTAAAAGCATCTCAAAACGTCCATCAACATATTCCAGAATATCTGTATAAGGCATATCCGGCATCCTAAACCCGCTGATTATTACACCTTCTCCTAAACTGTCAGCCAAAGTGATTGCCTTGGAACCTGTACTACAATGAAATACATTATCATAACCGTTGTGTACAAGTAAGTTTCGAATAGCTTTGCTGTCATCAATTTTAGGAAACACTACTATAATTCCTGCCAACTTTGCCTCCTACACTAAATGCGGTCTAAATATCTGTTTATCTCCCAGTCGGTAACCTGTGATGTGTATTCCATCCACTCTTCTTCTTTTGCATTGACGTATTTTGTAAATACCTCTTCGCCAAGAACTTCTTTCATAAATGTTGACTTTCTCATATGTCTTACTGCTTCATAAAGATTCTTTGGAAGATTTGTAATACCGGCATCTTCTCTTTCTGAATCTGTCATAGTAAATATATCTTTTTGAACACTTTCTTTTGGAGTAAGTCCTCTCTTAATTCCATCTAGACCTGCTGCAAGACATACTGCAATGGCAAGATATGGGTTGCATGCACAGTCAGGACATCTAAGCTCTACTCTTGTACCTGTGCCTCTTGAAGCCGGTACTCTGATAAGTGGGCTTCTGTTTGTAGCTGACCAGGCAATATATGTAGGTGCTTCATATCCCGGAACAAGTCTCTTGTATGAGTTTACTATTGGGTTTGTAATAGCTGTCATAGCTGTCATATGTTCCATAAGACCTGCAATAAAACTGTAAGCTTCTTTGCTTAATCCATTTTTGTCATCTGCATTTGCAAAAATGTTGTTGCCTTCTTTATCCCATAATGACATATTGATATGCATACCTGAACCACACATACCATACTTTGGCTTTGGCATAAATGATGCATAAAGTCCATGTCTCTTTGCAATAGTCTTTACTGTAAGCTTGTATGTCATAATTCTATCTGCTGTCTCTAATGCTTCGCCATACTTAAAATCAATCTCATGCTGTGCCGGCGCTACCTCATGATGGGATGCTTCTACTTCAAATCCCATTTCTTCTAAGTTAAGTACCATGTCACGACGTGCATTTTCACCAAGATCTGTTGGGCCTAAATCAAAATAGCTGGCATTTTCATGACTGATTGTTGTAGGGTTTCCATTGTCATCAATATGGAATAAGAAGAACTCACATTCAGGTCCTACGTTAAACTTGTATCCCATATCGTCTGCTTCTTTAATAACCTTTTTCAAAATGTATCTTGGGTCATTTTCAAGCTGTGTACCATCAGGCTTGTAAACGTCACAAATCATTCTTGCCACCTTGCCCTGATGAGGTCTAAAAGGTAATATTTCAAATGTATTATAATCAGGATATAAATACATGTCAGACTCTTCAATTCTGGCAAAGCCTTCGATTGATGAACCATCAAACATTATCTTATTATCAAGAGCTTTTGCCAACTGACTTTTTGTAATGGCAACATTCTTCAATGTGCCAAACAAATCAGTAAACTGAAGTCTGATAAATTCTACATCTTCTGTTTCTGCAATATTTAAAATTTTCTGCTTAGTGTATTCCATTATATACTCCTTCCGAAATGAAAAATTCTTATTAAATAATATCAAATAGCAGTTCTTACGTCAATAAATACGCACATAATAATTAGTCATGTAAAACCATAAAATAATCGCATATTTTAAAGTTTCCTCCCACTTTCCTTTTCCTCACCTACAAAGATTCAAATTGCCGGTAATGATCTTTTGATGCTGTAATTCTTTAAACTAATATATTTACTTCCTATCTGTAAAATGCTTTTTATACAAACTCTTTTTTGCATTTTCTTAATTTCTGTCAAAATTTTCAAGACATTTTTCTGTTTTCTTCTATTGCATTTACCCCCATTAAACTATAAAATAATGTTACGGCTAAAACAAAAAGGAAAATATATGGAGATACTTAATGATAAAAAAATATAATAAACAGATTGGACTTGCTGTATTTATTACGATTATTGTACTAACTTTTTTAATAATGGTCATAAACAGTACTCATCCGACAAAAAGTAAACAGGAGACTGAAAGCACTGTAAACAAAACAGTTTCAGAAACTACCATAGGAGTGGAAACCACAAGTCATCAGGGCGAAAGCTATACAGCTGAAACAACCGGACTGTCCGCAGCAAGTAGAAAAAAATACAGGAACAAACTACCTTATAAAATTAAAGTAAACAGAGCTGAAAACTTTGTAACTGTTTATACGTTTGACAACAATGGTAAATATACAGTGCCTTTCAAAACGTTCTGGTGTTCTACCGGAAAAGATCCTGAGGATACTCCTCTTGGAACTTTTCGTATATATGAACGATATGATTGGCGCATTATGGTTGACGGTACTTATGCACAATATGCCATTAGAATATATGGTCCTATTATGCTTCATTCCGTTCCTTATATTTCTGACTCTCATGATTCTTTGGAATATTGGGAGTACAACAAGCTTGGAAAGCCTGCATCACTTGGTTGTGTAAGACTTAGAGCAAAGGACATCAAGTGGCTTTATGACAATTGCAAGGATGGTACTACTGTAGTAATCTACAGTAAGAAAAACCAGAAGCCACCTATTCCATTAAGGCCATTAAAGAAAATCAAGAAAAGTGACAAATACAAGGATTGGGATCCATCAGACCCTGTAAAAAGTAATCCTTGGAAGAAAAAGGGTGTAACCACTAAAAGCAATGTAACAGACTCAGTTGATATCGACCATACTTCTGTTGAGACTTCAACTTCAGGTAGCAAAAAGAATGTAAACTTACGTGGTAGCAACACAAGAAAACAGAAAAGAATTAAACGCAGCAAAAACAACCGGAAAAATGGCAGCAAGACCAACAAAAGCAACCGAAAAAATAATAACAATAATATCCCAAAAGCAACAAAAACCAACGACAAAAATAACAGGAACTAATTACAATACTAAAAAAATACACTAAATACTTCAGACAAATCAACTGAAATGTAACTATAAACTTATAATATAGCAACTTTAACAAGGAGTATATATGGCAAAAAAATACTATGCAGTAAAGGTTGGCAAAACCACCGGGGTTTATGAAACATGGGAGGAATGTAAAGCCAATGTTGATGGTTTCCCAGGTGCGTTATACAAAAGTTTCAAATCACTTACCGATGCTTATGATTATATGGGCTACACTGGTACACAATTGGATATTTTTAGTTTTGCAGACGACAATTCAAACAATTCCAATATATCTGATATAAGTCATTCAGACTCATCTGTTGATGCTGGCAAAACAGATACTACCAACAATGCCTTTGAACCTGATGGTCCAAACATTACTACAGATACCATAGGTGAAGACTATATCGATGTTCCTATGACTCACAGCAAGGCAGTTGCCTATGTGGATGGTAGTTACAATGCCGACACCAAAATATTCGGATACGGTGTTGTATTTTTCTACGACAATAAAAAAGTGGAACTCTACAAATCATATGATGATGAAGAAATGGCAACTATGAGAAATGTTGCCGGAGAAATATATGGGTCTATGGCTGCTATGGAATATGCCATAGAACACAACATACCAAAGTTAGATATTTATTATGATTATATGGGGATTGAAAAATGGTGTACCGGTCAGTGGAAGGCCGGCAAAGCCGGTACTATTGCTTACAAAAAATATTACAATCAGGCAAAGAAAAAAGTTCACATTTCTTTTTGCAAAGTTAAAGGTCATTCTGGAGACAAATATAACGATTTGGCTGATGCCCTTGCCAAAAAGACCTGTGGTATAGAATAATTAAAAGTTTTAACTATTAAAAATGGCAATCTAAGATATGCAGTTTTCCTCAGGGACCAGATATAAGAATCTAATCACTGGAGACTGGTACATATTCATCGGTTGCCATTTTTATTTCTTCTTATTTTGGTTTTCGTTATTATCAGCTTTATTTTCTAAATAATAATCTAAGTTTATGTCAGGAAAAATTTTCTATTATACATTTAATATATCCAACAATTGCTCCGGTTTGTCAATAATAGCCATTGGCTTTAAGCTTTCAAGAAGACTACGTTCTCTAAATCCCCAACTACATGACACGCATGCAAGTTCTGAATTGGTTGCTGTCTGTCTGTCTACTTCTGAATCTCCTACATATACAGCTTCGGATTTTTTTGCGCCAAGAAGTTCAATTGCATGATTAACGCTATCTGGTGCAGGTTTTTTCTTGATTCCTGCCTCCTCATTTTCTCCAATAGCTACGCTAATGTAATCTTTAAAATATATCTGATTAAGTTCTTCAACTGCTGCATGTGCCTTGTTTGATACAATGGCCATCTTTATGCCTTTTTCATGAAGTTTTTTTAGAAGTTCCATAATACCCGGATATGCTGATGTCTTTATCTGGCAATGCTTTTGATAATACTCCTTTTGACATTTGAACATTTCTTCAAATTGCGGATTTTCCTCGCCCTGGGGTACAGAGCGTGCCACCAAAAGTCTTAATCCATTTCCCACGTGCTGTCTCACTGTATCTACGCTATCCTCTTTTATTCCAAACTTTCTCTGCATATAATTCACTGAATCTGCTAAATCATCAATTGTATTAAGCAGTGTTCCGTCTAAATCAAAAATTACTGTATTGTACATATTTCCTCCTAAAGCATATAATACTTTTGTCTTAGTCTCGATTTTACAACGCATTCATCTTATAATCAATCTTTTTACAATATTGGTAAATTTCATTTTTCACTAAACTATACTCAAAAAAACATATTGTCTGATTTTTGATATGATTCCCCTTAAGTAAACAGTGAAAAACGACCACACATTTTGTGTGGTCGTTCATAAGCAACTAAATTTAGATATTTGACCTGTCTACTTGACAGGGAGCATATCAATTTTATGTCAACTGTCCTCTTATAGATAGTTAGAAAAATTTAATTAAATTTTCCGCCAATTTTTTTATTTTGTTGTTTAACTTTAAAATTAACTGCACTCTATTTTTAAGTCATAATATTAAATTAACTATGCCCTACTTTTCATGTTTTAATTTTAAATTAACTATGCTCTAACTTTTATATGTGTTTCTCTTAACTGCTGTTCAGTTACTTCTCCCGGAGCGCCACACATTAAGTCCTGAGCATTACCATTCATTGGGAATGGAATAACTTCACGAATGTTTTCTTCATTTCTAAGAAGCATAATCATTCTGTCTACACCCGGTGCCATACCTGCATGTGGTGGAGCACCAAACTGGAATGCATTGTATAAAGCTCCGAATTTTTCCTTTAAGTCATCTTCTGTGTAACCTGCAATTTCAAAAGCCTTAACCATGATTTCCATATCGTGGTTTCTAACTGCACCTGATGATAATTCAACACCGTTACATACAATATCATACTGATATGCAAGAATATCTTCAGGATTCTTTGTTTCAAGTGCTTCAAGACCACCCTGTGGCATTGAGAATGGATTATGTGTGAAAATCATCTTCTTTTCTTCAGGATCATATTCATACATTGGGAAGTCATTAATGTAACAGAACTTATATGATTTCTGATCTATTAAATCAAGTCTTTCTCCAAGTGCTGTACGAATCTGTCCTGCATAAATTGATGCAGTCTTTTCTGTATCTGCAATAAAGAAAATTGTGTCTAATGCTTTAAGACCGGCCATTTCTCTAATTTCATCTTTCATTTCATCAGGGATAAATTTGTCAATTGGTCCCTTGTATGAACCATCTTCCAATACTTCTAAGTAACCAAGTCCACCCATGCCAATGCTCTGTGCAAACTTAAGCAACTTTTCGTGGAATCCCTTTGATAACTTCTGTTCAACCTTAATTGCACGAACTGTCTTTCCGTGGAAAGGCTTAAATGTACATCTCTGGAAGAAATCAGTTACGTCGATGATTTCTAATGGGTTGCGAAGGTCAGGCTTGTCTGTTCCGTACTTAAGCATTGCTTCTTTGTAGCTGATAATTGGGAATGGAGTCTGTGTTACTTCATAACCTTCAGGTGCAAACTTGTTAAATGTGTCTGCTAATACTTCTTCACCAACTCTAAATACATCTTCCTGTGTTGCAAAACTCATTTCAAAGTCTAACTGATAGAACTCTCCCGGAGATCTGTCAGCTCTTGCATCTTCATCTCTAAAACAAGGTGCAATCTGGAAATATTTGTCAAATCCTGACACCATAAGTAACTGCTTATACTGCTGTGGTGCCTGTGGTAATGCGTAGAATTTGCCTTTAAACTTTCTACTTGGAACAATATAATCTCTTGCTCCTTCAGGTGATGATGCACAAAGAATAGGAGTCTGGATTTCCAAAAATCCCATTTCTGTCATCTTCTGTCTTAAATAAGAAATAACATTTGATCTGAAAATCATGTTATCTTTTACTTTTGTATTTCTAAGGTCAAGGTAACGGTATTTAAGTCTTACATCTTCTCTTGTTTCCTTTGATGTCATTACTTCAAATGGAAGCTGTCTGTAAGTCTTTCCAAGTACCTTAACTTCCTTTGCTTCTAATTCAATTGTTCCTGTTGGAATCTTTGGATTGTATGTTTCTTCATCTCTATGTTCAATAGGTCCTTCTACTGATATACAATCTTCCTTGCTTAGTCCTTCAAGAAGTGATGTGTCACGCATAACTACCTGCATTACCCCATACATATCTCTAAGGTCAATAAATGATACTCCACCGTGGTCACGAATGTTTTCAATCCATCCGGCAATCTTCTTTGTTTCACCAACGTTTGCTTCGCTAAGCTGGTCAATTGTCACATCACGGTAAATGTTGTTTGTGTTAATGTCCATTAGTTTTCTCCCTTCATATTGTTAATGAGTGTTTTTGTTGTTTGATTGCCTGTATGTAACAGAAAGATGAAATCTTATTTTGATTATATATTAATCTGATTTTTAATTTAATATACTTATAAAGTAAAAAAGATTCATCCCTTTTCAGAATGAATCTTTTTTTATATTTATTATATCATTCATCCTGAAAACAATCATTCAGGACGAACATGCTGTCCGCGGTACCACCTGATTTACTGCCATGCAGCCACTCTCTGGTTTAAAAACCTTCCGATTATCGCTCGGTGACGGCTCTCCTACTAAAACATTTTCTTTCAGATTGCAGCTCATGAGTGTTATTCACCTTAATTCATTCTACAGAAATTCCACCATCTTCTGCTCTCTATAAGCGATAATTAAAGCTACTTCTCTCTTTCAACGCCATTAAAACTGATTATATAATAGGAAAGTTTTTGTGTCAACTATTTACTATACAACCATCAAAACAACTTTAACTATAAATGCTACAATCCATGCAATTAAACATTGTAACACTACAAATCCAATAGCCCATTTCCCACCTAATTCTCTTTTTACTGATGAAACTGCAGCCACGCAAGGTGTGTAAAGTAATGTAAATACCAAAAACACAATTGCACTTTTAGCAGAAAACATAGTGGAAATTGCTCCTCCTCCAAGGAGTACTTTCAGTGTGCTTACAACACTTTCCTTTGCTGTAAATCCGGTAATCAATGCTGTTGAAGCTCTCCAGTCTCCAAATCCCAGTGGTGCAAATATTGGTGCTATTACTCCACCTATCATGGCCAGTATGCTGTCTCCTGCATCTTTTACTAAATTAAAATGTATATCAAATGTCTGCAAAAACCAAATAATCATTGATGCCAGGAAAATAATTGTAAAAGCTCTTGTGATAAAATCTTTTGCCTTATCCCACATTAATCTGAAAACACTTTTTGCTCCCGGCAATCTATAGTTTGGAAGTTCCATTACAAAAGGTACCGGTTCTCCTTTAAATTTGGTTTTGTCCAAAATAATGGCATATAATATTGCCACAATAATTCCCGTAAAATATAATCCTATCATTACAAGAGCAGAGTTGTGACTAAAAAATGCTGCTGCAAAAAATGCGTAAATAGGAATTTTTGCTGAACAGCTCATAAATGGTGTAAGCAAAATAGTCATCTTTCTGTCACGCTCAGACGGTAATGTTCTTGTTGCCATAATAGCCGGTACTGAGCAGCCAAATCCAATAATCATTGGTACAAAACTACGACCTGATAATCCTAACTTTCTAAAAGGCTTGTCCATAACAAAGGCAATTCTTGCCATGTAACCACTGTCCTCAAGTAATGACAAGAAGAAAAACAGCACAACGATAATTGGTAAAAAGCTAAGTACACTACCAACACCTACAAAAATTCCGTCAATTATTAAAGACTGTAAAACCTGATTTACATGGGCTGCGTTCATTGCATGTTCACACATATCACTTAAATAAGAGATACCCATATCCATAATATTTTGTAACCATGCTCCAACTACTCCAAAAGTCAGCCAGAAAATCATTGCCATAATCACAATAAATGAAGGAATAGCTGTATATTTTCCGGTTAAAACCTTATCAATTTTCTTGCTTCTTATTCGTTCTTTACTTTCTCTTGGACGTACTACTGTTTCTTTACATATTCTATCAATAAATGAAAAACGCATTTTTGCCAAAGCGGCATGTCTATCCATTCCACTTTCCTTTTCCATCTGTATAATAATATGTTCAATCATTTCTTTTTCATTTTGATCCAAGTCCAGTCTGTCAATTACATCATGATCACCTTCAATAATTTTGCTTGCTGCAAAGCGTATTGGCACCTCTTTCTTATGTGCATGATCATCAATTAAATGCATAATAGAGTGGATTCCTCTGTGAACTGCTCCACCGTCTTCTCCATCTGCATCACAAAAGTCCATTCTTCCGGGACGCTCTCTATAAATTGCCACATGCATGGCATGTTCAATAAGCTCATCAACACCTTCATTTTGGGTTGCTGATATTGGAACTACAGGTATACCAAGAGATGATTCCAACTTATTTACATCAATGGAACCACCATTGGCTGTTACCTCGTCCATCATATTAAGTGCAAGAACCATGGGTATATTTAGTTCAATAAGCTGCATTGTTAAATATAAATTTCTCTCAATATTTGTGGCATCAACAATATTTATAATTCCACGTGGTCTGTCATCTAAAAAATATTGTCTGGACACAATTTCCTCACTTGTATATGGAGACATGGAATATATGCCCGGTAAGTCCACTACCATTGTATTTTCCTGGCCTCTTATTGGTCCGTCTTTTCTGTCTACAGTGACTCCCGGAAAATTGCCCACATGCTGGTTTGCTCCTGTCAGCTGGTTAAACAAAGTAGTTTTGCCACAGTTTTGATTTCCGGCCAAACCAAAAGTAATAAGTTGCCCTTTTTCTATTTTTTCTCCTCTTTGCTTAACATGGTATATTCCCGGCTCTCCAATATGAGGATGGGCTGTTGTATTATGTAAACCATCTTTATTTTGCAAATCTTCCATTGAATCCTGTTTACTGTTTTCTTTAACTAACTCTATGTCAATGCATGCCGCATCGTCCTTTCTAAGAGTTAATTCATATCCCCATATTCTATATTCAATAGGGTCTCCCATTGGTGCAGTCTTAACGTATTCAATTTCTGTTCCTTCAATAAGACCCATATCCAAAAAATGTCTTCGAAGCTGACCTTCTCCTCCAACATTTACAATTTTTCCATGTTGTCCCTGTTTTAAATCAGATAATTTCATATTTTCACTCTTTTCTGTTGTAAAATTTCAAATAAAAATACAGTGTAAAATATCCTTTTTCCCTTTTTGAGTATCTGGATTATCTACACTGTATTCAAGTATAAAACATATTTATAAATTTACCAACAGTTATGAAAAAATTTTTTAATTGCTCTTAAGTACACTTCTCACTTTAACTTCTATTTTATCTGAAATGTACTTTCATCTTTTACTACCATGTCTGTTACTTCTGCATGATCCACCCTTATAAAGTAATCACCCTGCTTTATTTTGAAAAGGTACATTTCCACATCACGGTAATCACCCTGTACCTCCATTTCCACATTTCCGTCGTACAAATTACGTACATATCCTGTAAGATTCATCTGCTTTGCATTTACATAACAGAAATATCTAAATCCAACGCCCTGAACTCTTCCTTTAAAAATCACATGCTTTCTTGTTAATTTCATAGTCGCTCCTTAAATGTTTGTACATTTTTACTTTACGACATTATATATTATTTCTTAAGAAATGAAAACAGACCCTTCTTTTCATATGGTTCTTCTGACATTCCCACAAATGTATATCCTGTGTCAGTAACTACCTTTTTCATTTTTTCTTCATCAAGGCTTTCTTCACTAACTACAACAGATTCCTTATTTGAATGAGAACTTTTTACGCTTTTTACCTTAAAGTTGTTTCTAATTGAGTCATTCATATGTGACTCACACATTCCACAAGCCATTCCGTCTATTTTAACTACTGTTTTTACCATTTCAAATTCCTCCTAACAATAAATTTAAAATTATTTTTCTAATTTCACTAATGTCGTTTTTTAATTAATCTCTATATCCAACCCACATTGCAATAGTTACTTTAAACTAACTTTTATTATAATATTCTAACTTTTAATTTTCAATTTATTTTGCAATTTAGTTTTTCTAAATTTTTTTAATTTATTTACAAGTTTTATATCATTTATTTTTATATGTCTCAAAATTATTTATTTTTGAAAAAATTGTATGCTTATTCAGTTTTAAAATGTGGTAATATATATATTATTACCCATTTCTAAAATTTGGTAATATATATAACAACTTACAAATTTAGGTGGTGAATTATGAAAACAGGTTTAGTATTAGAAGGTGGCGCTATGCGTGGAATGTTTACAGCAGGAATTTTAGACGCCATGATGGAAAATAACATTACAGTAGATGGTGCAATAGGTGTATCAGCAGGAGCAACTTTCGGTTGCAATTTTAAGTCAAAACAAATTGGCAGAACTATACGGTACAACATGAAATATTCAAAGGATCCAAGATATGCAGGTATTCGTTCTCTTATAAAAACAGGTGATTTTTATGGTGCTGATTTTTGTTATCACCAACTACCTGAAAAACTTGATTTATTTGACGTTAAGACATACCAAGATAATCCTATGGATTTTTATGCCGTCACTACTGATGTCAATACCGGAAAGCCAATTTATCATTTATGTCCCAATGGTGACAGCAAGGATATTGAATGGTTCAGGGCATCAGCTTCCATGCCATTAGTTTCCAATATTGTAAAAATTGACGGTTATGAAATGCTTGACGGCGGAATTTCAGACCCTATTCCTATTCACAAATTTATGGAAATGGGATATGAGAAAAATATCATAGTTTTAACCCAGCATGACGGCTATGAGAAAAAGAAAAGTGGTATTTTGCCTCTTCTCAAAATTAAAATGAAAAGAAAATATCCTAATTTGTATCACGACATGGAAATAAGACACGAAATATATAATAAGACTTTGGCAGACATTAAAGGACTTGAAAAAGATGGAAAGGTCTATGTTATACGACCAAAGAACCCTATTACAATATCAAGAACAGAAAATGACCCTGACAAATTAAAAGCCCTATATGACATTGGCTACAAAGAAGGTCTTGAACATATTTCAGGTATAGAGACATTTTTAAATAGCTAGTACTCTTTTAACTATATTTTAAATAACATAATTTGTGCGGATTACACTCTAAAAATCTAAAAAATAAAGGAATTTTATTATGAAAGTTAAAATTATTAAGAAAAATAACATTGATTCTATTGAATACGCTATAGGCGAAGTTTTTGAAGTGGACAGCACATGGTATGGTGGTGCCACAATTATCGGCAAATCCGGTATTCCTGTTTCAATTGACAAAGATGAATATGTACCATTTGATGAGCCAGATTCCGATACAGCAGACAATGTTCAGGCATCTACTAACAGTGATTTAACTGTCGGTTCTATTTCAACTGCAAAGGAGACTGATGCCGAATCTGATAAGGCTGACAAGCTTTTGTCTGAGCGTAACCTTCACATTGGAGATATTGTCAAGCATTTTAAATTTGAAACTTCACCGGAAGATATTTCAAAGTATTTATACAAAATTATTGCCACTGCAAGTCACACAGAAACAAAAGAAAAACTTGTAATTTATCAGGCTATGTATCCACCTTTTGCTACATATGCAAGACCTGCTACCATGTTTTTAAGCAAAGTAGATACGGAAAAGTATCCTAATATATCACAAATTTATCGTTTTGAAAAAGTTGAGTATTAATGCTCAACTTTTTCTTTCATATTCTTTTTTTCTAATGATGAAATATTCACCTATTACAAGGAGACTTGTAATTACCCACGTAAATGGGTACACTGCCATTAATATTTCAAAAGAACCAAACATCTTGAAAATGGTATTTATCCATACAATTCTAAGAAAACAGGAACCAAATACTGTAAGCACCGCTGGCGTCAGAGAATGACCTATACCTCTTAATGCACCACCTGTTACTTCATAAAGTGGTGGCAGACAGGTTAACATTCCTACTCTTATTAATCTTGCAATTCCATAAACCATTGCCTCTTTGTCTGTAGTATATATTCCGATGAAAAATCCTTTTCCAAGTACAAATATTAAACTCATGCAGGCTGTACATATCATAGCCAGAACAAGACTGATTCTTAATATTTTTTTGCACCTGTCATACTGTTTTGCACCAAAGTTCTGACTTGTAAATGTAATGCATGCCTGAGTAAATGCACTGGTTACAAAATATGTAAAAAACTCATAGTTAACTGCTGCTGCAGAACCTGCAATTCCGGCTGTACCAAAACTATTAATTCCTGCCTGAATACATACATTTGACAGTGAAAATACCATTCCCTGAAGCCCTGCCGGTGCGCCAATTTTAACAATGTTTACAACCTCATCTTTGTTAAATGATAACTTCTTAATATCAAGTCTGATTGTGTCATCTGCATGAAGCAAGAAATAAATAATCATGGAGGCGCTAATTGCATTGGCTGTAACTGTGGCAATTGCCACACCTGCAACTCCCATGTCAAACACAATCACCAAAAACAGATTAAGTGCCACATTTATGATTCCTGATACTAACAGACAATACAAAGGCTTCTTAGTATCACCAATACTTCTAAGTACGGCAGAACCAAAATTGTACACCATAAAAAATGGCATACCGCAAAAGTATATTCGAAGATAAACTACAGCAAGTGGCAATACCTTTTCAGGAGTATCCATCATTTCCAAAATTGGAGCCGCCACTACGTTTCCAATAAAGATAAGTACAATTCCACATACTAACGCAAGTGAAATAACCGTATGTACTGCTCTGTTTGCTCTCTTTTTGTTTCCCTGACCTATGGCACTTGCAATAACTACGTTTGCTCCTATGGAAAATCCTACGAAAAGATTTACTATTAAATTTATAACAGGACTATTACCACCAACTGCTGCTAAAGCTTCACTACCTGCAAATCTTCCTGCAACTGCCACATCGGCTGAATTAAACAACTGCTGCAAAATACTACTTGCTGCCAATGGTAATGCAAACAAAATAATTTTGTCAGCCAGTGAGCCATGCAACATATCTACCTGACCTTTTCTTTTTTGCTTTCTTTTTTTATTCATTCTAAACCCTCAATGTTATTATTTTTGTCTTTTACCAATAACATTATAGCATCCCTGTCAAGTGGCATATTACCAGCCTATTTGCATAAAATATAGTAATAAGTTTTGGGAGAATTGCCATGTCCAATTCACAGCAGATTTCCTTATTAAAACGAAGCATTTTCTGGCTTTGTGTTCTCATTGCAGTTGTTGGTCTTACATACTATTATCAGCAAACTCTTTTTAAAGACGGGTTTAATGCGCTAACTGCATCAACCGCCACCAAAGAACTTCCCATCTACAATGTTCAAACTGATAAAAAGCTGGTTGCCCTTTCATTCGATGCTGCTTGGGGAAATGACGATACAAAAACTATTTTAGACACTCTGAAGAAATATAAAATAAATGTTACATTTTTCATGACCGGGGGTTGGGTGGAAAGTTATCCTGATGACGTAAAGGCCATTGCCAAAGCCGGCCATGATCTTGGAAATCACAGTGAGCACCATAAACATATGCCAACCCTTAATACTACAGAAATGTGTGACGAATTAAATAAGGTTACCGAAAAGGTTAAAAAACTAACCGGCAAAACTATGTGCCTTTTCAGACCACCTTATGGAGATTATGACAATAATCTTATTATCAATGCAAGAAACTGTGGCTACTACACTATTCAGTGGAATGTAGACAGCCTTGATTGGAAAAATTATGGGGTGGATTCCATAATAAACACTGTTCTAAATCACAAAGATTTGAAAAACGGCTCAATTATTCTAATGCATAACGGTGCAAAATATACTGCCAAGGCTCTGCCAAAGGTTATTGAGGGGCTAAAAGAAAAGGGCTACGAAATCGTTCCTATCTCCAAGCTTATTTATAAAGATAATTTTCATATGGAACATGACGGTAGTCAGGTAAGTGATAAAAAGTAACCATTTTAAAAGGCATACTGTTCTATTTGACAGCATGCCTTTTATTCTTTATTTTTTATATAAATTTTTCAGTTACTCATCATCACTTTCTTTTCCTAATATTTCCATTTGCAGATATTCTTCCAGACACAATCCCTGTTTCATAATTTTCTTAGCGTTTTTTCTTCCTACATATCTGTAGTGCCATGGTTCGTATATTACTCCTGTAATATCCTTTTTGTTTTGCGGGTACCTAAGTATGAATCCATATTTCCAGCAGTTTTTCATTAGCCATTGCTGTGTGTCGGTGTTTTCCTGTTCATCATCAAGCAATTGATAATTTACATCTACAATGTCCACTGCAAGACCTATTTCATGTTCACTGGTTCCGGGAACTGCAATTACTTTGCCTGCTTCCTTTTTTGCCTGTTTATTTGAATATCCCTGACCTATCAGTTCTTTTACCTTGTTGGAGAAAAGGAGGATTTGTTTTTCATGACTTCTGTAAGACGAACATACTACCGGACTGTTTCCTGCATTCTTACAATCACTTATCATTGCTTTTAACTGACTGCAACACCTTTCGTCAACATATTGTCCATTTTCAACTGCCATTACAGATACACTATAGTTCTCACTTATTTTGTTGCGTTCATTCACCAAAACCAACTCCCAATTATTTTTCTTACTCATATTTTTCCCATTTCCTTTTTGTTGATTATTTATTCCGTTTGTTTCTGTTTTATTACTAAAGTTATCTTTTTCTCCTTGTAGATTAGCATTTTCTCTAATTTGTGGATTGGTAAAAATAGTGACAACCATAACTATAACTGCAACAACAGCCAATGTGTTTATGACTAATATTTCTTTTCGTTTATTTTGTTCTCTCCTTCCTTTGTGCACAAAAAAACCTCCTTACGATTATGTCCAACAATGTTTTGTTAAAGCCTAATACTTTAACTGACATAATCATATCAGAAGGTTTCACACAAACTGCTAAATTTTGGCATCATTTTGGCATCATTGATTAAAATGTATGCCATTATCATAACTCATATATATTTCTAACGTGGTTTTCATACTGATTTCTTCATCATACAAAACAAAAAACCACTGCTGGTCAACACTATTATTTTTATCAAAATCTGCGTTAATTTCATAATATTCAGTTATAAAATTTTTTGCCATCTCAACACTTTTAAATAATTTAAATTCTGTTTTTTTATTATAGATATTAAAAGCAATAACTTTTCCTGTCTCATCATCCATTTGTAAATCTATACCGATACCATCTTTATTTTCCAAAGTACAGTGAAATAATATATACTTGCTATCACTGTTTGAATTATTATTGGCATTTTTTTCATTAACAGCATTTACATCAGATATGGATATATTATAATCTGACACATATAGAGCTGCTTCATATTTAAAAGCTATTTTGTCAGAATACTCAATCTGGTACAATGAGTGTTTATTTAATATTTTCAAAAATTCCTTTATATTTCTTTTAATCTGTTTTTCTGAAAGATTAACATCAGTAACAGAGTCTTTTACCTCGTACATAAGACCTTTACTATAATAATCTAATGTATTTATTATTCTATTCTCCGTTTTAAAATTTTTTTGTTCAACACTATATTTTTCTGTACTTTTTTGAATTTTATTATCCTGATAAATCAATACTATTTTAGGTAGAAGTGCACCGAAAGTAACTGCAATTATCAGAGAAAAAATTGCTATAATCTTACTTTTCATTTATGACCTTCCTCCTTTTAGTTCAACTGTGACAATGGTTCCTATGCCTTCTTTACTTTGAAAATTAATACTACCATTATGAATCTTTACAATATTGGAACAAAGGGCCAGTCCAAGTCCTGCGCCACCCTGTTTTCTTGAACGTGACTTGTCAACGCGATAAAACGCCTCGGTAATGTGATTCAATGCTTCCTTTGGCATTCCACGACCATTGTCCTGTATTTTAATAATGCAACCCTGATCTGTCATTTTGGTTTTTACCAATATCAGCCCTCCTTCTGCAATTGCCTTTCTGCAATTGTCTACCAGATTGACAACAAGAGAACGTATTAAATCAGGTTCCATCATACAAACTCCCTGTTCACACTGACATTCCAACTTAATATTTCTTTTATAATAATCCTGTTTTAAGCTGTCCACAATTTGTTCCACAATTCTTTTGGGAGAATCAGCTGTCAGCTTTATTTCAGTATTTTCAGTTACAAAAATATCCAACAGTTTAAGTGACAATCTTTCCAGTCTTTTTCCTTCTGAATAAATGTAATTGGCCGCCTCTATCTGCTCCTCCTCTTTTAGGGACTGACTTCTAATCAAATCAGCATAGCCTATAATTGAAGTCATTGGAGTTTTCAACTCATGTGTAAAGTTTCCAATAAATTGATTTTGTCTTTCCATAGTATCTTTCATGTCATTTATATTTTCTTCCAGGTGGTCTGCCATATTATCAAATTCTTTTGACAGTTGCCCTATTTCGTCGTTGGTCTTTACCCTTGAACGGGACGACATGTTGCCTGATGCAATCAACTTTGATGCTCTTGCAAGTTTTGTCAGTGGTCTTGTCATAATAAAAGAATTGCTGTAAGACAAAAATCCACATATTATAATCAGTAACACAAATATTTCAAAATAAATTCTAACCAGCCTGTCTCTTTCATTGTAAATAGATGTAATGTCATACAATATGTCAAGATAGTTAAGTTCTTTTCCAACCTTTAACACTCCTGATATCTGAATAAAATACTTTGATTTGCCTGTGGATATAATTTTCATCTGACATGTTTTTTCATCAATATCTCCTGACAAATCTACAATATTGTTTTTTTCACTTCCACTCTGATATGTAACTTTCTTTTTTTTTCGTACTCTGATTCCAACCCATGATGTACTTTTTTGCTTTGACATTTCCTTAATAACTTTTGATATCTCACTACTATCTGTCCATGTTTTTGTACTGTTTACTACTTTTAATGTATTTACAAGCATTTCATAAGACTGTTTTACACTTGCTTTTTCTCTTTGCAGTGCACCATTAAAGGAATTGTATATTAAGGCACTAGAACCTGCACCAAATATAATTGCCAGCATTATTATCATATACACTACTACTTTTGTTCTAAATTTCATGTTTTATGCCTTTCTTATATATTGTATATCCTGTTTCAGCCATTCTGCGATTTATACAGTTGCAACATATATTGTCTTTTATTATATTTCCAGTCTGTAACCTACTTTATTTACAGCCTTTAGCTGATGCTCCAGCCCTACTTTTTTACGCAATCTCTGAATATGTAAATCCACAGTCTTGGTTCCATATTCAAACTCTTCTCCCCACACTCTTTCGTAAATTGTCTCCCTATACAATGCCACATTGGGATTTTGAGCAAATAACAGCAAAACATTGTATTCCTTTGGAGTTAGTGGAATCTCCTTTCCATCCTTTGTGACCTGCATAGAAACCTGATTAATCTGTAAACCTGCAATATTTATGACTTTTTCAGTTTTGTTATATCGTCTTAAAACCACATCTATACGCGCCAGAAGTTCCGTAGGTTCAAAAGGTTTTACAATATAATCTTCTGCTCCCATTCTAAGACCTTTTACTTTATCTTCTACTGAATTTTTTGCAGTCAAAAAAATTACCGGTATTTTCTTTGGTTCTATATATTCCAAAATCTCAAACCCATCAGCTTTTGGAAGCATTATATCAAGCAATATTAAATCATAATTTTTCTCTTCTATTTTATTTAATGCCACTTCCCCATCAAGAGCTGTATCACACAAAAAGCCTGCTCTTTTTACTGTCAGTTTTATTAAATTTGAAATTGCCACATCATCTTCTACTATCAATATATTTATCATGAATTTTCCTCTTATTTGTGATTTTTTATTTCTATAACTTATTTTAGTTGTTTTTAATTTAACATTATTTTTAGTTATTTTATATTTATATTATAATTTTTAAACTTACATTTATACTATTATAAATCTTTTTATCATTACAATATTTTTTTAAGACCTTTTTTTGCAATCTAATAGTACATCAAAATGTCATCAAAAAAGCATATTTTTATTATACACTACTATATGACAGAATGCATATAATAAAAAAGATGCTACGTTCTGATACATTTTGTCTAATCATTGAAAAAACATATCATTACATAACATCTTTTAATAATTTTTATTCTATTTTTTTATTTTCTTTCTCGTAACTATTTTATATAATCATGTTATGCTTTAGTTTTTAATCGAAAACTTTTTACCATGTTCCTTTTGAATTTGTTACTGTCTTTATATCTCCGGCATAACCTGTAATAAGCCACTGACCGTCAACTTTTTCAACATTGTACTTACATATCTGTGTCATGTCCTTACTTGTAAAGTTATCATCATAATAATTTATCTGATATCTTTCTTCTGTTGTTACGACACATTTTTTGCTACTACTGTATTTAACATTCTTAATATTATAAGAAATCATTGTTTCGTCTACTTCTTTATTCTGAATATAACTGGACTGTTCCTTTTCCATACTACTTCCTGATTTGATATAATCTGAAATGTATGTATAGTTTTGTTCAGTTATTGCATCAGGATATCTTGAAATATAATCTTCCAATGTTGATTCCGGTCCTCCAACACATTCCGGTCCATCCCCTGCATAGTCTTTATTTCCTGATGGAAGATACGCACAAATTCCTTCACCATCATATTCTTTGGACTTATATCTGACTTCTATTGAATTTCCGTCCTTTATTTCATCTTTTGATTTGTCAGTAAATTCAACTTCATAAGTTTGATATGCACTATCATAAGTTACACTGTTTACCGTTTGACTCTGATATTTTTCAAATCCTGTTACTTTTTCTACATGAAATTTGTCTGTTTCAAGATTTGCAATTGGTGAAGAATTACTCTGATTTGTAACCTGCACAGTTAATTTTACTTTTGGATAATTTGATGTATCAACTCTTGATATATATACTGATGCTACCTCATCTGATTCAATATACTGAACCACTATATCATCCAATTTCAAAAACTGATCAGGTATTAAGCTATACTTGTGCTCTTTTTTCAAATTGCTAATTTCTTCCACACAACTGTCAAAGTTTGACTTTTCATCTTTCTTTGCACTGCTAAGATTTACTTCTTTATACTCGGCAACTTTTTCATCTACATACTTGTCATTACTTCTTATTAATTTGTCAAGTTGTGACTCAACATCTTCAATAGTACTTTCTGCCTGTTTTACCTTTTCCCTCTTAATTACATCTTTACACTCGTCTATAAGCTCTTCATATTCATCATAGTCATCTGTATCATCTGATATTAAATACTGTTCTTTTTCTTTTTCGTATTTTTCCAACTTTGAACTTACAGCATTAAGTCTTGATTTGTTACTCTTAAATGTACCATCTGTTGCTACATAAATTGCACCTACAGATATAATGGCAATAAGCAAGACTGCTACAATGCTAATTCCAATAATCAGACCTTTATGACTTTTCTTTTTAGGTTCAACATATGGAACCTGATTTTGATTTCCGCCAAACTGATTGTTTCCACTATAATTCTGATTGCCTGTTGTCTGATTCCATCCATCATTTGCATTTTGCTGATTACTATACTGTCCGTTATCTTCCTGCATATTAGAATCACCAACCATTGAATCTAAATTTTTCTGAGATATTTCGTCGCTATGCAATACTTCTGTCTGTGCTTCCACATCTTCAGGCATTGCCTCTGTTTGACCTGACAATTCTTCCACACCACTTATTATCTGAGTCTGCTGGGCTGAATCATCAGCCAGATCTGATTGATCGTTTGACGGCACTTTTGCGCCACAATTCTGGCAAAATAAATCACCATCTTCTAATTTACTTCCACAATTTTCGCAATACATTTGTTCCCTCCACTTTCATTTGTTCATAATAATATTATTATAATATATTTCTTTGTTTATTTCATCTTCATATTTCCGGCAACACCAAATCCATATGCAATACCATAGGCTTCTGCCTTTGCCCACAACTTTGCCATATTGTCATCCATTGCTTCTTTTCTCATATCAGCATTTGTGTGAAAAGCATGTTCTACAATAAATCCCGGAACTCCAACCTGAGCAGCCCCTCTTAATACACCGTAGTAATCTTCTCCGTCTTCTGTTCTTTTTAGTACTGTTCCGTTACTGTTTAAGCTGTCATTTATGACATCTGACCACTGACTAATGCTTTTTTCTGACACTTTACTAAAATTAACACTACAACACAATCCCAACTGATAATTGATTTTAGTTACGTTTTCTCCAACTGCATTTGCCATATTAACAAATCCTGAATCCGCCATTGCCACGGTATTTAAAAAGACAAATGTTTTGTTTATTGACTTTGGCTGATTCCACGTGTCTATACCGTTTGCATTATCAAGATTTGCATTTGTGTGTAATGAAATAAACAAATTACTGTCATTTTCTCCAGCATACTCGCCACGTAAACTGATTTTTGTGTAATCCAATTTTTCATTTGTATAACCGTGCAAACTGATTTTTCCACTTTTCCTTGTTAGATATGAACTTATTCCATATTTTTTTAGTTCCTTTTTCAGCTGTTTTCCTATTTCAATGGTGTAATCTCCTTCAGAATAATAATATGATGCTTCCGCCGGTGACTGATTTTTTCCTGCAAAATGTCCCGGGTCAATACAGACCATTACATTCCCGGCCAGTGTCTCTGTTCCATTTGTCTGCTGATATTGTTCTTTTGGTATTACATCAACTTTATATTTATAAAAACGTGGTTCTTCATCAACAATATCTACAATACTATTATAATTTCCATCTAATATATCATCGGACTCAATGGTCGAAACGGTCTTCCATTTTCCTACTTTTCTATTGTTTTTATAATCAACTTTTCTGACTATATATTTTTCCACTTTATTGTCCAATTTGTCAGACCATGAAATTTTAATTTGTTTTTTTGACAGTCTTTCTGTCTTAATTTTATTTACACTGATTTTCTCTTTTGAAACTTTTTCAGTATTTTTTGTTTCTGTTGCAACGGTTACTTTTTCCCCATTGGATTTTTTTTCCAAATCAACCTTTGTAACAGAATCAATTTTTGAAAATACAAAAAAATACAAAATTGCCAACACAATAATTATAAAAAAAAGCGATACACCTATAAATGTTACTGATTTCTTCTGATTCATCTCAATCCTCTCAGTTTTATTTTAGTAATAACATTTATAGTGTATTCGCTTTTTTTATGTTTTGCAAATTATTTTACTGATTTATATTTTTATAAAATTATTTGCTTTTACTTTTCTTTGACTTTTTAGGTTTTAAAATTTTAACCTTCTTTGAAAATGTTCCTTTTTGAACTTTAGTTTTTGCACTTTTTAGTACAACTTTTTTAAGTTTTTTGTTTTTCTTAAACATTTTCTTTGTAAGTTTTTTAATATTCTTTCCAACCTTAAGAGTGGTCAGGTTGCTGTAATTGTACAAGGCTTTGTTTCCAACTGCTGTAACCTTAAAAGTATATTTATTTATTTTTACACTGTTTGGAATGTTTACAGTTTTTGTCTTTTTATTGGTTGTTCCAACAAATGTAACTGTTTTGTTTTTACCTAAAGATGTAACTTTGTATTTATTGCCTTCTACTTTGTATATTTTTCCCTTTTTAACTTTATTTGGGTCAACTACATGTACAGTACAAGGCATTACTCCATGATCTGACACCATAAGTACTGCTGTTTTTCCTTCTGATACTCCGTATACATAACCACCATCATTTATGTCTGCTATAGATGAATCGATGCTCATAAATGTTGGGAAGCTTGTATATATTGCCTGCTCTTCAGTTGATTGAACATTTAGCTTTCTGTACTCTCCCACATTTAATGTAATCTCACTGTCAGACAAATCAAATGTATCATATGGGAATTTGTCAACTTCATCATTTGTGCATACATGTACTTTACAAGATGCTTTAAGTCCATTTTCTGTTGATACTGTAATAACTGCATCACCCTGACCCTGAACTGACAAACTGCCATCATCTACAGTTACCACCGATTCGTCACTTGACTTCCATGTCAAATCTGTATATGTTGCATCAAATGGTAAAACACTGGCAATTAAACTACTTCCATCACTATCATATGAAATATTTATATTTGATTTGTTCAAATATAGCTTTTTAGGCTGTACAATTTCTTTTTCAGAAACATAATTTGCTGTAAGTGTCATTGATTTTGGTACTATCTCATACTTATCAAAATCACCATCATAATCATAGCCATTCTTCTTAATCTGTTCAAGTAACTCCTTTGTATCCTTATCATCCTGCTCTAAAATATCAGGATGCAATGCTATATATTCATCATATGTTAAGTGGTATTTTACCTGCCATCCTGTAAATACATAGCCTTTTTTCTTTGGAACCTTTGGAAAATCATGTATTTTTTTACCAATATATTCTGTAGTTGTGGCTACTGTTTTTCCATCTGCTACATATTTTACTGTGCATGGAGTAGGCACCAATGAATTTAAATTTTTGTCTACCCAGTTCATTCTTTCCTTAATCCAACCACGAAGTCTTTCGATTTCCTGATCATAAGTTAAACCAGTTTTACCATCTTTTTCATTATCATCATTAAGTGGTGACATTCCCCATTTTTCAAAGTTGTATGCTGCTGATTTTTCAACACGTTTTTTGTAAATATCTAACTGACCGCCATCTTTTACTAACTCTTCTAAAGCTGCTTTTAATTTGGGCCAGGTATTTACAATTTCCTGAGCAAATGTTCTGTCTTCAAATAATTTATCCAGCCATACTTTATCATTTCGTGTCCATCCCTCTATACTATTTCCATCGTATTCTGTTGAGCCCCATGCTACATAATCGAAATCCCACAATGGACCCCAGTATAGTTTCCCGTTTCTTGGCTTATACAAATATGTACTTGTAGATATATATCCGTCACTATTCATGGAAAATTCCTGAATCCAGTAGTAATATACGGTGGATGCCATATCCATCAAATCTTTGTATGATACTCCATCGCTACCTTTGTATCCACTTCCATATATGGCATCTTCAACTTTTTGAACGTAATTCTTTATATAATTGTACTGTGTCTCATTGTAATAATCCTCAAAAGATGGGCTTTCGATTAAAAATGTATTACCTTTACTTGTTTTAAATGACTTCTTTTCCTCATTACCATATGGCTCAAGTGATAACAAATAACCACCTGTTATAAATGGTTCCTCTGTTGCATGCATTGCATCTTTATTATCTTCCAAGTCATCAATGTTAACTCTTGTGGAACCTACTCTCACCTGTTCACACAACATATAACTGCCATAATATTCACCATTCATAACCACATCTACAGGTTCACTTTTTGGTGTAAATGGCATATTAAGTTTTGAACCAAGCCAGTACGTGATTTTGTTTCTTAACAAACTGTTATCATAATAATTTGCCAATAAAACCCAATGTTTGTTTTTGCCCATTCCAAGTATATCAGCTTTTTTATCAAGCTTAATCTTGTAAGGTTTCTTGTCTACACTCCATGTAGAATTTCCACGTCCACGAATATATTCCATCTGGTAAGTACCACCTTTTGCGTTCTTACCTGTATATTCTGATTTAAAACCGTCAGGAACTTTTATAGTCATGCTACCATAACACTCTGCGCTGTGATCCTGTGATGCATTCATTTCTGCAATAGTTCCTTCTGACTCATCAATGTTAAAATACACTGTTGGAACTGTACTTTCTACAAATTCTATGGATTTTAAACTGAAGGTAACTACATTGCTACTTGTATCAAGCACTTTTATCTGAACAGTATGTTGTCCAACTATATTTTTGTCTGCCACATCAATAGAAATATCTTTTGAATATTCCCAATTGTTTTTGTTTTTCTTTTTCTGTTTGTACAATGTAGTTGTTGCAACCGGTTCAGCTGCTCCATCTAAAAATACACCTAACTTAACTGTTGTTCCTTTTTCTGCAAGACCATCAATGCTGATTCTGTCTACCTTTGAACCATCAAAGTTTAATGTCTTATCTAATACTATTCCTTTGTTTATTATATTTTCTTTTGTATCACTGAAAATTACTGATTTTGATTTTTCATCTTTTGCCATACTTGTTGTATTGCTGTCACTTTTAAGCTTTCCTTCATCAAGTAGCACCGACATATACTGTCTAAAGTAGTCCCCCTGAATCTTTAATTCCTGGTCTTGATTTTCTTTTGTTTCTGTGCCAATCTTATCTTCTGCATATGTACTCTGACCGGTAAAAACTGTAGCCGGAGCAATCATGCAAAGAGACATAAATATCGCCACTGCATTAATTAATTTTTTTCTCATTTCTCCTTTTCCTTTCTTTTTGATTTTTGATGTAATTGTGATACACTTTTAATATATCATTTTACTATAAATTTTCAACATATTTTTTCATATATTTTTTGATATATTTGTGGGTGAGAAATGTATTTCTTCAATCTTCCACCCTTGTTAATATTTTTGATTTCAAAAGGGTGGAAATTTGACTCTTTATCTTATTTTCATTTATACAACCATGAAAAAAATACACCCTTTTGGCATCATTTTGGCTTCATAGGGGTGGATTTTTTCTTCTTGTCTTCTTTTTCTTTTTACATTCTTCTAAAAAATCCACCCCTTTAACATGCTTTTGGCTTCATAGGGGTGGATTTGCACTATTTAATTCTTTCTTTATAATATTTGTATGTCATTGGTATTCTTTTGTCAGACATCATGCGGGCGTCTATGACCTGACCAAGAAATATGGTGTGTGTGGAAGTTTCCAACTTATCAATAACCTTGCAGGTTGCATATCCACATATGCCATCAGGTATTGGAAGTTCATCTTTCATTTCAAAAACCATATCTTCAAACTTGTCAGTGCTCTTTCCCGAAAAAAAACCAAACCTGCCTATGAGTATAGGGTTGGTGGTTTCTGCCAATATATTTATGGCAAATTTTCCAAAATCATCTATACACTTGTGAGTATAACTTTTCTTATTTAAACTTACTGCAATTGTATTTGGATCTACTGAAATCTGCATTGCTGAATTGACGGCACAACCTGTTGGTCTTTTGCCATCCATGGTTGACACTATATAAATACCATAAGTCATATTATTATAAAAACTGTTTTCCATATAACCCTCTTCCCACTTAATAATATCTGTTAATAAATATTCCTAATTACTTATTAATACATTTTTTGCTTATTTGCTGATTCACAATTATCAATACTTCATATAAATTTATTGTATCCACAAATAAAGGAAATATTATTAAGAAGTACATCTTTAAGTTGTTCTTAAACATTAAATCCCCAAATTATCATTAATAAACGCAATTTTATAGAAGGTCTTCAGAATTTGTGTTTCTAAGAATATACATTGTAGCTCCTGCAAATCCAAAGATTGCGGCACTATAAGAAGATATTACTATCATCCATTTTGGAAAATTAATGCTACTGTCAAACACCAACATTGCCGCCAATATCACTGCACTTACAACTACTCCTATTAACAGCCATAATAATGTGCTGAAAAAAAGACACCATGTTCTGTTTGTAAAAGGAAGTATTTTGCTGGTTTTATTTGCTACATTCCATGTCATTTTGTATATTTCATGCATATTCTCACCTTCTTCCGATTTTCATCTATTTGTTTATTTCTATGATACTTTTGCAACTGACCATACTTAGCTGCTCATAAGACATTGTGCTTTTCAAATCACTTTTGCTGCATAGACGATTTACGCTTTTTAAATCACTTTTGCTGCATAGACGACTTACGCTTTTCAAATCACTTTTGTTGCATAGATGACCTACGCATTTTTAAATAACTCTTGTTTCAATACGATATTTTTCTCTGTACTTTTCGTACAAATCATTAAACTCATTGCTCCGATCCTTTCTTACATCACGTGTGTATGCGTGGATTTCAAGACTGCCGTGTCCAATTTCTTCCACACAGCTGGCAATGTTTGAACAATGATCTGAAATTCTTTCAAGGGATGTAATAATATCTGTCATTACAAAACCATGTTCAATAGTACATTCACCATTTTTAAGTCTGTCTACATGACGTTTTTTCAACTGATGTTTCAACTTGTCAATTACTCGTTCCATTGCCTCAACATCCATTGCCTTTTCAGTATCATCATCTAAAAATGCTGTTTGGGCATTTTTAAGAATTTCTTCTGTTGCCTCTATCATTATCTGAATTTCATCTTTAGCTTTGCTTGAGAAATTCAAATTCTTGCTATTTATTTCCTTTGCAGATTTTGCAATTGATACTGAATGGTCTGATATTCTTTCCACATCACCGATAATATGAAGAATCTCACTGACTTCCCTGCTATCCTGCTCACTTAAATTTTGCTTACTTATCTGAACCAGATATGTTCCAAGTGTATCCTCATACTTATCTACTTTCTTTTCCAGTTCAAGTACACTTTCCATCTTTTCGTCTGAGAAATCTGTAAGCATCTGACATGCTGTATTCACACCATTCTGTGTTTTTTCAAACATGGATGTTACTACTTTTTTACACTGATCCAATGCAATTGATGGGGTTGCCATAAGTCTTGCATCGAGAATTTCTTCTGCATCACCAACTTTAGAATCTCTGACAATAAAGCATGCCAACTTCTCAAGCAGATTTGCAAATGGGAAAAGCAACGCTGTACAAAGAACATTAAATACTGTATGAATTATTGCAATTCCAAGTAAACTTGCACTTTCGTTGATAAATGAGAAATCTACCACTGCATTGATTATGCAGAAAACCGTAAGCCAAACAGTGGTTCCAATAATATTAAATGCCAAATGAACTACTGCTGTTCTTTTTGCGTTTTTATTTGCTCCTACTGATGAAATTATTGCTGTTACACATGTTCCAATATTCTGTCCCATAATAATTGGAATAGCACTGCCATATGTTACTGCGCCTGTTGATGCTAATGCCTGCAATATACCTACAGAAGCTGATGAGCTTTGAATAATAGCTGTTAATACTGCACCAGCTATTACACCTAAAATTGGATTACTGAACATTACCAGTATATTCTGGAACTGTGGTATGTCTCTTAAAGGTGCTACTGCATCTGACATTGCTTCCATTCCAAACATAAGCACTGCAAATCCAAGTAATATTGTTCCGGTATCAACACTTTTTCCATTCTTCTTTCGCATAATCAGTACAATACCAATTAATGCCAATATTGGTGTAAATGATGAAGGTTTTAACAAACTTACTACAATGTTTGAACTTTGTATTCCTGTAAGACTGAGAATCCATGCGGTAATTGTTGTACCTACATTTGCCCCCATTATTATTCCAATTGCCTGTTTTAAATTCATTATTCCTGAATTTACAAATCCAACAACCATAACTGTTGTAGCTGATGAACTTTGGATAATGGCTGTTACACCTGCTCCAAGCAGAAAGCCTTTAAATCTACTTGCTGTTAATTTTTCTAATATACTTTTAAGGCTGCTGCCTGCTCTTTTTTCAAGGGCTTCGCCCATTACATTCATTCCAAAAAGAAATAATGCCAAACCACCAAGTAATGATAATACATTAAATACGTTCATAATGTCCTCCTAAATTTTATAACCTACACCACGAATAGTTTTGATATTGTCTGCTGCGATTCCCAACTTATGTCTTAATGTTCTGATGTGAACATCCACGGTTCTGCTTTCTCCATCAAAAGAGTAACCCCATATCTGGTTTAACAACTGATCTCTTGTTAAAACTATTCCCTTGTTCTGCAACAGCAGGCACAATACTTCAAACTCCTTTAATGTGAGAAGTATATCCTGACCGTCAACTTTTACAACGTGCTTTGAAGGGCATACATACAAATGCTCTAGTGAATAATCTGTTTGTGTTTTTTTATACTTTGAGCGTCTTAAAAGTGCTTTTACTCTTGCAACCATTTCCAACATACTAAATGGTTTTGGAATGTAGTCATCAGCTCCATTATCCAAACCTGTTATTCTGTCGTACTCACTGGTCTTTGCCGTTACCATAATAATTGGCATATCTTTTGTTTCTTCTTTGCTACGAAGTTTCTTTAACATGTCTATGCCACTTTCTTCAGGTAACATTACATCAAGCATCACCAAATCCGGTGTTTTAAGTTCCAGCTCTTTCCAAAAGTCTGATGGCTTTTCAAATCCTTCTGATTCCAGATTCATACTTGTTAAAGTATATACAATCAACTCTCGAATACTGCTGTCATCTTCTACTATATAAATCATGATGTTCCCTCCTACGATTTCATCATAATTTAGCAATGTAATATCAAAGTTAGCCTAAAGTAAAATCCTAGTAAAATGTTGGTAAAACTTTTTGGGGGAATTTGTTCTGAGACTAATTATGGCAACCCTTTAAGGAAATTTTTCCTCTTTGGGTTGCCATTTTCTAGATTTTTATTTTTTTATTTCAGGGAACATATTTACACAGCGAGTCAAAATGCCGTTCAAATATGATATTGTTATTCCGTAGTTTGATATTGGAATATTTTGGTCTTTGGCCATTTCATATCTTGCTGCTACATTTTTTTCATTTAGCATGCAGCCACCACAATGAATAACCAGCGCATATTCTGATAAGTCGGTGGGAAATTCTCCACCTGATGTAAACTTAAAATTTAATTTTTTTCCTGTATATTTCGTAATCCAGTTTGGAAGTTTAACAGTGCCAATATCGTTGCACTGTCTATGGTGGGTGCAACCTTCAGATATCAAAACAGTGTCATCATCCTGCAATTTTTCTATATATTCTGCTCCCTTTACTGCTTCACTTAAAATACCTTTAAACCTTGCGAGCAAAATTGAAAATGAAGTAAGTGCTATGTTTTGTGGCACAATTTCTACCACCCTATTAAAAGCCTGGGAATCTGTAATTACAAGCTTCGGTGATTGTTTTAGCATGTTAAGTGTTGTTTCTAACTGTTCAACCTGTGTTACAACTGACGTGGCGTGAGTATCAAGAATCTCTCTCAACACCATTTGCTGTGGCAAAATCAGACGATTTTTCGGCGCTGATTCATCAATTGGTACAACCAAAACCACTATATCATCTTTATCAATAAGACCCTCAAGGATTTTCTTATCTTTTTGTCCTTTAGTTGTAACTTTTCCGATTAATTCCTTTAACTGGTAAATATTTTCATTTTCTTTTGCACTAACATAAATAAGATTTTGGATTGCTTCTTTATCTCTTGTTTCACCCCAATTTTTTAAAACTTTTTTATCTGATTTTTCGGATGTTCCTTCATCACAAATCAAACCATTGTTGTTAATTATATCCTTTTTATTAATTACATCTTTTTTATTAATTGCAACTATATATGGAATCTTTCTTTTTCTAAAATTGTTAATTATATCATTATCGTATTCTCTAATTCCAACTGTACCATCTACCACAAGCACCCCAACATCTATTTCATTAAGGACTCTAAGTGCTCTTTCCACTCGCAGTTTTCCCAAATCTCCATCATCATCAATTCCCGGCGTATCAATAATAACAACCGGACCTATTGGAAGTAATTCCATTGTTTTTTTCACAGGGTCAGTTGTAGTGCCTTTTTTGTCAGATACCAATGATAATGCCTGACCTGTTACTGCATTGACCACACTGGATTTTCCTGCATTTCTCATTCCAAAAAATCCAATATGAACTCTTTGGGCCGAAGGTTGAGCATTAAGTCCCTGATGTTCGACATCATTAAAATCATTATTTAATATTGTTTCATTTTGGTCCTTTTCCATCCATATTCTCCTTAATTTTTTTTAATAAACAATTTGTTTACGGGTTTATTCTATGGTTGTTGCCACCTGACAATATTAAACGAAAGTGCTCTAACGCGGTCGGTTCATTAAGGTGGCCCAGCCAGCTTGATAGAACCGCTACCAGCGTTTGGCAGCGGGAGCGTGCTTTCGGTAATTTGTCAGGTGGCAACAACCCCAAAGAATCCCCCTACAAATTGTTCATTAAAATCTGAAATCACGACGATTGGATTTCTTTATTTGTTCAATGTTTTCTTTTGCTATATTTTTAACCTTTTCTGTGGGTATTTTTTCCAACTCATTTTCTATAAGTTCAAATCCGATTTTCTTTGTTTTCTCACTGGCATAATCTACCAGATATTCTGCCAAGGTCATCAACGCGTTTGGATGACAGCAATTTAATATCTGACCATTTTTACACAAAGTCATAAATCTGTCACCGGTTCTTCCTTCTCTGTAGCAGGCTGTACAAAATGACGGAATAAAACCATCTTCCATAAGCCATTTTACTACTTCATCAAGGGTTCTTTGATCTGACACATCAAACTGTTCTGAGTCGTGTGGTCTTTCTTCTTCTGTATATCCTCCAACAGATGTACGAGAACCGCCACTTATTTGGGATACACCAAGCTTTAGCATTTTTCTTCTGACCTGCTCATTTTCTCTTGTAGAAATAATCATACCTGTGTATGGTACTGCAATACGGATACATGCTGCAATCTTTTCAAAAATATTATCTGACAGACTGTTGTCAAATTCATCAGGGTCAATGTCGTCTGCTCTTTTTACTCTTGGCACACTGATAGTATGTGGACCTACTCCATGCACTGCTTCAAGATGTTCAGCGTGCATTAAAAGACCTGCAAACTCATACTGATATCCCTCAAGACCAAACAACACACCAAGACCAACATCATCAATTCCACCTTCCATAGCCCTGTCCATTGCCTCAGTGTGATAATCATAATCATGCTTTGGACCTGTTGGATGCAAATTCAAATAACTTTCTTTGTTATATGTTTCCTGGAATAAAATATATGTGCCAATACCTGCTTCTTTTAATTTTTTATAATTTTCCACAGTAGTGGCTGCAATATTTACATTTACTCTTCTAATGTCACCATTTTTGTGATGGATGGAATAAATGGTTTTAATTGACTCTAAAATATATTCAATTGGATTGTTGACCGGGTCTTCCCCTGCTTCAATGGCAAGTCTTTTATGTCCCATGTCCTGAAGTGCAATAACTTCCTGTTTTATCTGTTCCTGAGTCAACTTGATTCTGGCTATATGTTTGTTCTTCATATGATATGGACAATATACACATCCATTTACACAATAATTTGACAAATAAAGTGGTGCAAACATAACTATTCTGTTTCCATAAAATGCCTGCTTTATTTCTTCGGCAAGCTGATACATTTCCTCAACTTTTTCAGGGATGTCACATGCCAGCAAAACTGAAGCTTCCCTATGGGTTAATCCATTACAATGTGTCTGCTTTCCATCTTTGGACTTTACCGGCTTTGCCTTTTCCAAAATACTGTCTATTAATGGAATATTGTTTTTGTTTGCATTGGCATATTCTATTGTTTTTAAAATTTCTTCGTGATTTATAAACTCATCTGCTTTTAATGATGTCTTATCGTATATTGCCATGTCTACCTCTTTTCTCATATTTTTATATCGCCTCTGTCTACCACAATCTTATATCCTATGGACTCCATTCTTCTGATTAAACACTCCTTGCACTGTGCCGATTCTTCTCCGGTACATATTTTATTATCATAAAGTGAATATTTTTTTCTTTCAGAAACCGGCGAAAGATTGGGCATTACAACATTGGCTCCGGCTTTTATTCCAAGTTCCCTGCCTAAAGGGTCAATTGTGCCAAGTGCCGTAGTTGCCGGAAGCAATATGTTGGGCTTTATTAGTCTAATTAAAGATAATAAGTAAATGGTCTGTTTTAGCGTCCCTGATGGACAACTTTCAAAAGTTGTATTTTTTGCCGAAATAAAAGGTCCAATACCACACATGTCAGGAGAAAATTCTTCTATAAATTTCAAATCATCTGCAAGACATTTGCTGTTCTGATAGGGAGACCCTACCATAAATCCACAGCCTACCTGATACCCGATTTCTTTTAAATCCAGCAGGCATCTCATTCGATTTTCAAAGGACATTTCCTTTGGATGAATCTTTTGGTAATGTTCCTTATTTGCAGTTTCATGTCGCAACAAATATCTGTCAGCTCCGGCATTGTACATTTTTTCATAATCAGCTCTTGTATACTCACCTAAAGATAATGTAACTGCAACGTCAGAATATGTTTTTTTTATAGCACTTACTAACCTGCATATTTCATCTACCGAAAAAATGCCTTCGCCACCTTGCAACACAAAAGTCCTAAAGCCAAGGTGGTATCCTTCATCTGCGCAATTTAAAATCTGCTCCTCACTCAGCCTATACCTATTACAACGTGTATTTGACTTTCTAATGCCGCAGTAAAAACAGTCATTTACACAATAATTTCCTATTTCAATAAGACCTCTTGTGTAAATGCTGTTGCCGTATATTTCTTTTCGTGCCTTGTCAGCCAAATTACCTGCATAGGCAATGGTATCTTCGTTTTGATTTTCGATTAACGTCTGATATTCGTCTTTTGACAAACTATGATTCTTATTTAACCTGTCTATTAACTCTATAATATTTCTCATGTTGTTCTTTCTTAAATTTGATTTCCAACTATTTATTTTAACTACATTCACATTATAAATCAATTTATTAAATTAGTTAAACAGGTAATTTCAGTAAAAATTGCATATGAAAAAAAGAGGCATATCATAAAGCCTCTTTTTACACTCTGTTTATTCTTCTGTAGGTTTATGTTTATTCTTCTGTAGGTTCATGTTTTCCAAGAATAGAATACTCAACCCACTCAGCAATGTTTGTTGCGTGGTCACCTATTCTCTCAAGGTATTTTGAAATCATCAACAAGTCAATAAATTCTTCTCCATCCTCATTTGATTTTGCAATAAGATTTGTTAACTTTTTCTTAATATCATCAAAGTAGTTATCAACAATATCATCAGAAATAATAACAGTTCTTGCAAGGTATAAATCCTTATTAACAAAAGAATCCACACTGCCTGTTACCATTTTAATAACTTCCTTGGACATTTCGTCTAAGTTTATTTCATGTTTGATTTCACTGTTTTTTACATACTTTGACAATTCCACAATATCTGCTGCCTGATCCCCAATACGTTCCATATCAGAAATCATTTTAAGGGCTGATGAAATCAAATGTAAGTCCCTTGCTACCGGCTGTTGTCTTAACAACAGTTTCATGCAGATATTTTCAATTTCTCTTTCTTTTCTGTCAATTTCAGCATCAATATCCAAAACTTCCTGAACTTTATTATCATCATGGTCAGCTATTGTAATGTTAATAGCTCCACTTATAACCTGCTCACACAAATTACCCATTTCAACCATTTCATCATTTAAATGATCAAGCTGTTCATCAAATTTATTTCTCATATTTTAACCAAACCTTCCTGTAATATAATCTTCGGTTCTCTTGTCTTTAGGCATTGAGAACATTTGCTCTGTTTCACTAAATTCTACTACTTCACCAAGCAGGAAAAATGCTGTTTTATCAGAAATTCTTGCTGCCTGTTGCATATTATGAGTTACCATAATTACGGTATAATCTTTTTTTAGTTCTATTGCCAAATCTTCTATTTTCGATGTGGAGATTGGATCAAGGGCTGATGTAGGCTCATCCATCAATATTACTTCAGGATTTACAGCCAAGGCTCTTGCAATACAAAGTCGTTGCTGTTGTCCACCTGACATGGCAAGAGCACTTTTCTTTAATTTGTCCTTTGTTTCATTCCAGATTGCTGCCTGCTTTAATGTACGCTCCACTATTTCATCCAGCTTTGCCTTGGAATGTATTCCATGAGTTCTTGGGCCATAAGCAATGTTGTCATATATACTCATTGGGAAAAGATTTGGTTTCTGGAATACCATACCTACTCTTTTTCTTAAAATATTTACATCAATGTCTTTGTAAATGTCCACTCCATCCAGCATGATTTTTCCTTCAATTTTACAGTCAGGTATAAGGTCATTCATTCTGTTTAAAGACTTTAATACTGTTGACTTTCCACATCCGGAAGGTCCGATAAATGCTGTAATTTCATTTGCCGGAATATTTAAATTTACATTTTTTATAGCATGGAAATCACCGTAATGAAGTTCCATATTTTCTATGTCAAATTTTCCCATTTTATTTCCCGATATATTAAAATGATTTGCTCATTTACAGATATATCTCTTCCTTGTATTTAATAGTAGTATTTTTTTAAGACCCTCTCCAAGGTCGTTACAACTATAATTCATTGTTGTAATAGTACGGGTTGTTTTAAGACTCCCCATAATTATTGTAACTATTGTTGAGTTGCTTTACTGTTCCTCGTTTACATCCTTTGCACTCACTCTTTTTGCCAAAAGTCCTGACAGAAAGTTAATAAGTAATACAATTCCCAACAAAATAACTGCAGTTGCGTATGCCTGATTTGTATATAATCCTTCTGAAAGTAGGCAATACATATGCACTGCCAATGTTCTTGTAGATGAGAATAACCCATTAGGAACTGCTGCCACTGATCCTGCTGTAAAGATAAGTGCTGCACTTTCACCTACAATTCTACCTATTGAAAGGATAACTCCTGACAAAATTCCAGGTACTGCTGCCGGAAGAACAATTTTAAATATTGTTCTTATTTTACCTGCACCAAGTCCAAAACTTCCTTCTCTGTACATGTCAGGTACTGCAAGTAATGCTTCCTCGGTGGTTCTTATAATGGTTGGAAGCACCATCATAGCAAGTGTTAATACTCCGGCTATCATGGAATATCCCCACTTAAAAGCTATGACCAATGCCAAAAAACCAAACAAACCAAACACAATGGAAGGAATTCCTGCTAATGTTTCTGTAGTAAGTCTAATTACTTTTACCAGCTTTGACCCACGCTTTGCATATTCAACCAGATATATGGCTGCTGCAATTCCAACAGGTACGGCTACTACCAATGTTAGAGCCACTACAATTAAGGTATTTATTATTGCCGGTGTCATGGATACATTCTTTGAATTGTACTCCCATGCAAACAAATCTCCATTAATATAAGGAATACCGTTTATTAATATGTACACAACAAGATAAACCATAGATGCCACTGTGATTAATGCAGCTAACATAATGAGAATAAGCATTATCAGCGAACCGGGCTTTTTTATGTACTCTTTTAGTTTCTGTTTTGCATGAATCAATTTCAAATTTTCTTTTGACTCCAGTAACTTTCTGTTACTAATTTCTTTATTCATGATTCCTCTATCTTCTTTACTTATTCTTTGAATTTACTATCGAGAAACATACATTTATTATCAAAATAAATACAAACAATACAACTGCTGTTGCAATAAGTGCATTTCTATGCATTCCCTGTGGTGCGTATGCCATTTCCAACACAATGTTTGATGTTAATGTTCTTGTACCACTAAGAATGCTGTCAGGTATCATTGCCTGGTTTCCTGCAACCATTACTACTGCCATAGTCTCGCCAATAGCTCTTCCCATTCCTAGGATTATGCCTGACATTACTCCTGACTTTGCAGCAGGTATTACTGTTTTAAATATGCTTCTTTCTTTTGTGGCACCCAGTGCCAAAGCGCCTTCGTAGTAGCACTGAGGCACTGCCTTTATTGAAGATTCAGCAGTGTTGATTATTGTAGGGAGAATCATCATTCCTAGTAGAATGGACGCTGCCAAAACTCCTTTTCCTGAGGTGCCAAATGTATCTTGTATGACCGGTATTATCACTACTAATCCAAAGAATCCGTAGATAATAGATGGAATTCCGGCCATAAGATTAACTAATGGTTTTACAAATTTATATATTTTTTTAGGACAGTACTTTGCTAAAAATACGGCAGTCAACAATCCAATTGGTACTCCCACTATCATTGCTCCTGCCGTAACATATATGCTTCCTATAATCATAGGACCTATTCCAAAAATACCCTGACTTGGTTTCCAATCTGTACCAAAGATAAATTTGAACAATCCTATTTCCTTTATAGCAGGCACTCCATTAGCAAACATAAAGATACAAATTAGTATTACTGCTGCTATGGAGATACATGCACATATTAGGAATACTGCCTTCATTAAAACTTCTAATGTTTTATTCAAGACTTTTTTCTCCTACTTTTATTTGTTAAGATCATCCCAAGTTGTTACATCACCTGTGTATACTGACTTAATCTGGTCTGATGTTAAGTTTGTAATTGTATTTGCTTTATTTACGATTACTGCAATACCATCCATTGCAATCTGCTTTGATGTAAGTTTTGATGCTTCATCATCTTTTAATTCTCTTGATGACATACCGATTTCTGTTGCGCCTTCAATTGCTGACTGGATACCTGCTGATGAACCTGATTCCTGAATTTCAATTGTTACATCAGGATTTAACTTGATATATTCATCCTTTAACACATCCATAAGTGGTGCTACTGATGTTGATCCTGCAAGAGTGATTTTTCCCTTTAATCCACTTGCTTCGTATTTTCCTTCTGAATCTAAGCTGATGTATCCTTCTTTGTCTACAGTCTTCTGACCTTCATCACTCATAATGAACTTGATAAAGTCTTTGTCTAAGTCTGTAAGTTTTCCATCCTGGTAAGCAAGATTAAATGGTCTTGATACTTTGTATGTACCGGCTTTAATGTTTTCTGCTGTTGCGTCTACTCCGTCAACCTGAACTGCCTTTACATCGCTTGATAATGAGCCAAGTGAAACATAACCGATTGCTTTTTCATTCTGAGCAACTGTGCTAAGCATAACTGATGTTGAGTTTGTTACCTCAGCTGATGTTGTTGTGATGTCGTTTTCTTTATCATCCATAATTCCCAGAAGTTCTACAAAAGCTCCTCTTGTACCTGAGCCATCTTCTCTGGAAATTACATTGATTTCTCCTGTCACTCCTTTATCTGATGCGGCATCCTTATTGTTTGATGATTTTCCACATCCTGTAAATGCTAATGTTGTGATTACTGTTGCAGCTACTACTGCTAAAAATTTCTTCTTCATTTTCGTCTCCTTTAAAATTAAACTATTCTTACTAAGTGTGATAGTACTCTTCAACACTCCTATATGTTATAAAAGTTGTGTAAAATGAAAAGACACAGTAATGTTAAATCAATGTAAAAAACTTTTCCCTATCTTTGCCACCAAATGCATCTCTCTGAGTAATAGCAAAGAAGAAATTGTGAAGGAATTTCTTATTACATAAAAAACAGCCGAAAACTATTTGATATGCCCCTTATCTAATTAGGGGAAATCATATCAGTTTCGTTTCCGACTGTTTTTTACTTGTGCAATCCTATCAACAGAACACACACTTCTATAAACTTATTATTAATATTTTTATTTTTCAACTGTTATATTGCTATCATCAAATGCTCTGCTGTCAATCTGAGTATTTGAATCTTCAATAACTACAGTTTTAACTTTTGAAAATGCAAAACCATCACCATAAATATTCTTTACAGTTTTTGGCACAATAACCTTTTCTGTATTTAATGCTCTATCATAATCATATGAGAAAGCATTTTCGCCAATTGCCTTTACTTTTGATGGAAGTGTTACTTCTCTGGCATCTCCATTATATGCCAAAAGTACTCCATCATCATCAATGGCAAATCCATTTTTGTCAAACATACCTTCCTTTTCATAATAATCATTTGTCTGACAATTGTAATCCATAAGATCTGCTGCATCTTCTTCATTGCTAAAATAGAAGATTTGTTTTCCATCATCATCTATTGTGTAGAAATATTTTTTCAGATAATAATCTTTATCATCACCATCAATTATATTTTTATAATCTTTTTTCTCGTCACAGTACTTCATGGAATAAACTTTGTCGTCAATCTTTAACGCATGATTTCCTATTTCATATGTGCCTTTTTTTGACTGTTCTCCATAAACATCCGTTATAGAATAATTTTCATCATTCATTTTCATCACATACATCTGATCCAAATCCACCTTGTACCATGTGCCATCCAAAGATACTGACTTGTAATTTCCTTTGTCTGTAAATGCATCACGATATCTGCATTTTACAAAAATAAACATTGCAAGTATTGCTACAATTAGAAGCAAATCTATTGTTACAACTTTCTTAAATCCCATCTTTGATTTGTTTTTTATTTTTTTTCTTGTATTTGTTTTATTATTTCTCTTATTATTTTTTCTTTTATTATCCATAATTATTTTTTAATTTTTACCCTTCTTAGTTTTGACCATGCGCCATAAACTTTCTCTCCAAACTGATATCTGTAAGCCCTTACTTTTATGTAATATGTAGTTTTTCTTCTTAAGTTTGTAAGCGTATAGCTTTGTTTGTTAGTTCTTTTTGTCTTAACATGTTTCTTAAACTTTCCATTTGTTGAATAAACTATTTCATATTTATAGACCGGTTTTACCTTCTTATATTTAATAGTAACCTTGTATTTTTTAGATTTTTTTGAAACCTTTTTTACTTTTCCAACAGATGTAATTCTTGTTTTTCCTGTCTTAATTGCTTTTTCGGGAGTACCTTTCTTACCATCTTTATTTAAATATGTGGCATAAGCAAGATACTCTCCCTTTACAAAATCAGTTCCCATATATACTGTACTGTTTTTGTATTTTACTGCAACAGTTCCTTCTGAACGAACACCATTATTTTCATCTCGTTTTGTTGCGTTCTCTTCTATTGTTCTTGGTGCGCTAACACTTGCCAAGTGAACCAGGGAAGCTCCTGTTTTTTTAGAATTAATATTTCCAATATTTAAACTTGGATTGTATTTTTGCTGGTCATATGCCCAATGTGAATGTCCACTAAACATTGTTACATTAGGATACTTATTTAATATCTTTCTCATACGGACTTCGCTTGGGTTGCCAAATACGTATGTAAGATTATAAGTGTATCCTCCCGGGTTGATTAAATTTCCAACTGCCTTTGTTACATTGCCCTTTTCATCTGCAAGATATGTATGGAAGAATAAATATACATTTTTTCCTGCGTACTTGTTTAATGTTTTTTCAAGCCATGTAAGCTGCTGTGGTGTTACCAAATATGTGTATTTGTTATATGAAGCCTTAGTCTGACTAAAGAATATAAATATGTCACCATTTTTCTCATAGGAAAAATCAACGCCATTTGTATCTATGTCTTTTACATTTTTGTCTTTTGTTCTATTTGTATTAATTTGCTTTGCAAATGATTTTACATGTTTTTCTGCACTGCCTGTCCATGATACATCATGGTTTCCCATACATGTATAAACCGTCATATCAGGATATTTGTTTATTGCTGCATTAAACTTCTTGTATGAATCGTCTTCACCCTGATTGCTTAAATCACCTGTCAATCCTACAAAATCAATAGACTGGTCATTAATAAATTTTAGTGCATTGTTAAAAGCCGGCACTGACTGATCATCCTTGCTGTATTCTTCAGGATATCTGTTAAAATGCACGTCGCTCATTAAACCAAACTTGTATGTAGGCTCACCTTCTGCAAACTGTTTTGACTGTGGTATGTCATAAGTACATACTGTCTTAGAGTCGTCATCTAACAGCAATACTTTCTTTGCTCCTTCAGGTATGGCTGTGTATGTAGACGGAACCTGATAAGAAGTGCTTAATGTGCTATCCGTGGTTACATCTGCTATTTCTGAAAAATTTACTCCATTGTATGTAAGCTTGTTGCCATCCTCATCCCCCCAATACAACTGGTAATTACCAGCCTTTTCTGTAGTAATGCTAATCTTTCCATATGCAAGTCCCGGATCCTTGTATGCAAACTGATATGAAATGCTGTTTGCATTGGTATCTGTTGACTCAGCCGGCACATTGTTACATCCTGGAATAACTGTAATAGTCATAACTGTAGCCAATGCAAATGCTGCTACTTTTTTAAATCCTTTCATATGTTCTCCTATCACACAACATCATATTAGATATGCCGTCTTTTTTTAGTTACATAATTTTGAAACTAACTGGTTAATTACTTTTCCATCAGCTCTGCCCTTAAATGCCGGCATAACGGCTTTCATAATCTGTCCTTTGTTTCCTGTTGCCAAAACATCAGCAAACTTTTCTTTTAACTCAGCTTCAACTTCTTCTGCGCTCATCAACTGTGGTGCATACTCACTAAATACATCGTATCTTGCCTGATATTCTTCCTTTAAATCTGTTCTGTCATCAGGACAACTGTCAATCTGTTCTTTTACTGTTTTTAATTCCTTTAAAATAACTTTGTTTACCATCTCTTCAGGAATATCATCTCTGCATCCTTCATCAATAGCTACCTTTTTTACTGCCTGAATAAGTGCTGAAATTGATTCCTTTCTTGCCTTATCTCTGGCTTTCATTGCTACAATCATGTCTTTTTGTAATGTTTTAATATCCATTTTTATGCCTCCAAATTTACTACAAAAGTTATTTTTGTTTTATGTTTGAGTATACTATAATTTCCATAAAAAGTCTATTTATTATAAGAAAAAGGAGTAGGTATAATACAACGGTCTAAAAGCATTAGATTCTAACCTAACCTTTTTAAATCTGTTATATTACACCTACTCTTTAACTTGTATTTTTATTTTGTTCCTTTTGCTTTATCTTTAACATTGCTACACCATTAATTTTACAAACAAAATGTAGATTAATGCCAATGGTGTCAGCTTTCCATACCAATTCAATAAAAAACTCTGCTTTTCGTTCTTGTTTTAGCACCCAAAGTTATTTTAAGCTTTGCATTCTCTCATAAGATTTGTAATGAAAATCTCTTTCACTCTTATTTTATTGAATTGGCATGAAAATATATAACCGCTTTTCTAAACTCCACAAATAAGTTTATTCATTTCCATAAGTTTACAACATCTTTCCAAATAAAACTTCTTATCTGTAATAATTTGTTGGTTTGCTGTAAAAATTTGTTTTAAACCTATTTTTTGAACTTAATTATTTTTTCTTTACTGTTTTAACTTTTGACCACCTACCTTTTTTGTTTTGATTTATTCCACGCACTCTAATGTAGCAGTTCTTTTTTGCCTTTACTTTTAACACCAGTTTATTTTTTACTGTAATTTTCTTTTTAGCATTTTTAAACGTTCTGTTGTATGCATACTGAATCTGGTATTTTTTTGCATTTTTTGCCTTATAAAATCTGACTGTTATTTTCTTCTTGTCAGTACGTTTTGCTGATTTGATTTTTACTTTACTTGGAGTTTTGGCTTTTGTCTTAACAGGCTCTTTTTGTTTTTCATTTAACTTTTTCAGTTTTTGAATAAACTCTGCTTCTTCATTTGGATTTTCATTTTTTATTAAGTCATAATCAATGTCAAGTAAATTTTCGACTGCTTCAGAACCATCTTTAATATACATAATTCTTTCAACAATCCATTTGCCAGATTCTTTTTTATATACAATATTTGCTATTGTTCCATCTTTCAAATGGTGACAACTCTCACATTCTTCCTCTACGTAATCACCGAGTAATACATCGGGATCAATTAATTTTATTACATCCAGACTTGTACCTTCCATAACATATTTATGGAATAATTCTTCTGATGGCATTTTCGATACATACCATCCATCAATAAAATATAGACCACTAAAAGTCATAATAAGGTAATGTTTCTCATCTACCCTATATATTGCATAGTATTGACTTTTTTTACCCATTCTCCAATATGGTTCAGCACCCATTGCTGATGAAAGACCATATATGTTTGTAATCCAGGAGCTATTATTTCTCCAGTACACATAACATCCAGTACACCATTTGGGTTTATTGATATCTATTTTAGATATTTTTGTCACCTTAACATTATTGTCAGTAACTGGTAGTTTTTTATTTTCCGCCGATACCGTGGTTGTCATAAGTA
>URQO01000009.1 GCA_900550135.1 uncultured Eubacterium sp. | reverse complement strand
CGCCGCCAGCGTTCATCCTGAGCCAGGATCAAACTCTCGTTAAAAGTGTTTGTTCTGTCAGAATGACGTTAGCCATTCATCCATTACTGTTTGTTTTGGAAATCGTTTAATGATTACTCATTTAACAATGTTCGCTCTGAAAATTTATTTGAATTTTCAGGGATGGTTGCTGTTCAATTATCAATGTTCTTTTCTGTCGTATTTTCGACAGCCGTATTAATATATCATATCTATATTAACTTGTCAACAGTTTTTTAAAACTTTTTTATTTTATTTTCACTGTTGCTTACTGTATTTTCGACAGCCGTATTAATATATCATATCTATATTAACTTGTCAACAACTTTTTAAACTTTTTTAAATTTTGTTTTTTGTTGTTATTTTGTTGCCTCTCGCTTTTTGCGAACGCATGATGTATATTATCACTTTTAATATTCCATGTCAACAACTTTTTTTATTTTTTTAAAACTTTTTTCGAATTAAAAAACTCAAACTGGTTTGTTTGAGTTTTAACGGAGAAGGAGGGATTTGAACCCTCGCGCCGCGCAAACGACCTACACCCTTAGCAGGGGCGCCTCTTCAGCCACTTGAGTACTTCTCCATGCCTGATTCGAATCAGTATTTAATTAGCACTTTTACAGTGCATTTGTTATTATAATATACGTATGTATATTTGTCAAATACTATTTTTATACTCTTTAATTGCTGTTTCATATAAATTATTTCCATCACTATCTATGACTACTATAACAGGAAAATCTTCAACATATAATTTTCTAATTGCCTCTGTTCCTAAATCATCATATGCCACTACTTCACTTTTCTTAATACATTTTGATAATATAGCACCTGCTCCACCAACTGCCGCAAAGTAAACACAACTATTTCTTTTTATTGCTTCTATTACTTCTTTTGATCTTTTTCCTTTTCCTATCATAGCTTTCAAACCTAAATCAAGCAAATTAGGTGTATATTTATCCATTCTGCTTGCAGTAGTAGGTCCAGCTGATCCTATTACTCTTCCTTCTCTTGCAGGAGAAGGTCCCATATAATAAATTATGTTATTTTCTAATTCTATAGGTAATTCCTTTCCCTTTTCCAATGCTTCACTCATTCTTTTATGAGCAGCATCTCTTGCAGTATATATTGTTCCTGTAATATATACATAATCACCTGCTTTTAGTTCTTTTGCTATTTTGTCATTTATTGGAGCTGAAATTTTTTTATCCATTTTTCCTCCTATTTTTATATCTATATTTAGTATTTTTTTATTTTTTGTTACGAGTTTCTTCCTATTATAATGTATTTTATTTTAAACTACATATTGTGTTATTTACAATATTCGTGTTACATGGCGGTTTACATGACAACATATATTTACTGCAACAGGAAGTCCTGCTATATGTGTAGGATATGTTTCCACATTTACAGCCAATGCTGTCTGTGTTCCGCCTAATCCTCCTGGTCCAATTCCTAATTTATTTATCTTGTCTAATAATTCTTTTTCCATATCTTTTACATAAGGTATATCGGATTCACTATCTGCAGGTCTTGCCAATGCTTTTTTTGCCAATATGGCGCACTTTTCAAATGTTCCACCTATTCCTACACCTACTACCATTGGTGGACATGCATTTGGTCCTGCATCTTTTACAGCTGTCAATACAGCATCCTTTACCCCTTCTATACCATCTGCCGGCTTTAACATAAATACCCTACTCATATTTTCACTTCCAAATCCTTTTGGTGCTATTGTTATTTTTACATTTTCTCCCGGAACAATATTATAATGTATTACTGCAGGTGTATTATCTTTTGTATTTTCTCTTATTAATGGATCTTTTACTACTGATTTTCGTAAAAATCCTTCCACATAGCCCTGACGTACACCTTCATTTATTGCATCTTCTACATTTTCACCTACTATATGTACATCCTGACCTATTTCTATAAATACAACAGCCATACCTGTATCCTGACATATTGGTATCATATCTTCTCTTGCAATCTTTAAATTTTCGTCCAATTGTTCTAAAATTTGACGTCCTAATGGTGATTTTTCACTTGCTTTAGCATTATCAAATACTTTTTTCATATCAGTGGAAAAAAAATGATTTGCTTCTATGCACATTTCTTTAACATTTTTTATTATGTCATTTGTATTTATTTCTCGCACTTTTTTAACTCCTTTATTAACATTTGTAATTCTTTTTATCTTATTTTTTATGATTTTTAGATAGTTATTAACATATTATATGATAAAAAGCGACATATAGCCGCTTTTATCATTTTTAATATTTTTTACAATTCATCTGATGATTCATCACTTTCAACTGATTCGTTAATTGTATTGTCATCTCTTATGCTTTCTTCAGATGTAAAATCATTCTCTAATGATTGTTCTGATTCCAACATTTGTGCTTCTTTTGCATCTGCTTCAGTTACACTTTCTTTTACCTTTGTAATACTTGCAACAACAATATCATCTTTTTTACCTGTATTCATAAGTTTAACGCCTAAAGTTACTCTTCCTAAAACTGAAATGTCATCTACAAACATTCTAATTATAATACCTTCGTTTGTAATCATCATTATTTCATTACCATCATTTACTGCTTTTGCTCCAACTACTTCACCTGTTTTGTCAGTAATTTTGTAGCATTTAACACCCTTACCACCACGGTTCTGTAGTTTAAATTCAGTAAATGGTGTACGTTTACCCATTCCATTTGCTGAAACAATAAGAATATATTCACCTTCTGTATCAATCTGCATTGAAATAACTTCATCATTTCCTTTAAGTTCAATACCTTTAACACCCATTGCTGAACGTCCTGTTTCTCTAACATCAGTTTCACGGAACTTAATTCCCTGACCATTCTTTGTAATGAGCATAATATTATGTGTATTATCTGATATTGTTACATCAATTAATTCGTCATTTTCACGTAAAGTTATAGCCTGAATACCACTCTTACGAATATTAGTATATGCACTAATTGGAGTTTTCTTAATTATTCCTTGCTTTGTGGCCATAATAAGATATTTGTCGTCTTCAAATTCTCTCATCTGTACCATTGCAGAGATTTTTTCTCCTGGCTGAAGCTGTAACAAGTTGACAATAGCCATACCACGGGCTGTTCTTCCAGCTTCAGGAATTTCGTATCCTTTTAATTTGTATATACGACCTGTATTTGTAAGGAATAAAATATAATCATGAGTTGAAACCATAAACATATCCTTCATAAAGTCATCATTTATAGTCTGCATTCCCTTAATACCTTTACCACCACGGTTCTGTGCCTTAAAATTGTCTACAGTCATTCTCTTTATGTAACCTAAGTTAGTCATTGCAATAACTGTATCTTCTTCAGGTATTAAATCTTCATCATCCATATCAATGTCAATGCCTATTTTTGTTCTTCTGTCATCGCCAAACTTGTCTTTTACAACTTCGATTTCTTCTTTTATAACAGTTAAAAGTTTGTTTTCATCTGCAAGTATAGACTTGTAGTATGATATTTTTTCCATTAATTCCTTGTATTCATTTTCAAGGTCTTCTCTAGCCAAACCTGTTAACTGTCTGATTCTCATGTCAACAATAGCCTGTGACTGTGCATCAGATAGACCAAATCTTTCTGACAATTTTAACTTAGCATCGGCTGTTGTTCTAGAACTTCTAACAATCTGAATAACTTCATCAATGTTATCAAGGGCAATTAATAATCCCTGAATAATATGAGCACGTTCTTCAGCTTTGTTTAATTCAAATTTTGTACGACGAGTAACAACATCCTCTTGGTGTTTTAAATATTCATCTAACATTTGAAGTAAATTAAGAACTTTTGGCTCTCCATTTACCAATGCAAGCATAATTACACCAAATGAATCCTGTAACTGTGTGTGTTTATATAACTGATTTAATATAACATTTGCATTTGCATCACGACGTACTTCAATAACAACACGTGTACCTTCCTGATCTGATTCATCACGAAGGTCAGTAATTCCGTCGATTTTCTTTTCTTTTACCAGACTTGCGATTTTTTCAACAAGTTTTGCTTTGTTAACCATATATGGAAGTTCAGTAACAACAATTCTACTTTTACCGTTATTCATTGTTTCAATTTCAGAAACTGCACGTGTTTTAATTTTTCCACGTCCTGTTCTGTATGCTTCTTCTATTCCTTTTCTACCTAAAATTGTAGCACCTGTTGGAAAATCAGGTCCTTTTACAATTTCCATTATTTCTTCAATTTCAGTGTCCCTGTTTTCTTCAACTTTGTTGTCAATAATCTTAACAATGGCATTGATTGTCTCTGTTAGATTATGTGGTGGAATATTAGTAGCCATACCTACAGCAATACCACTTGTACCATTTACAAGTAAGTTTGGATATCTTGCAGGTAATACTGTTGGTTCTTTTTCTGTTTCATCAAAGTTTGGCTGAAACTCAACAGTATCTTTGTTGATATCTCTAACCATTTCCATGGAAATCTTGCTAAGACGTGCCTCTGTATAACGCATTGCGGCAGCGCCGTCACCATCTTCTGAACCAAAGTTTCCGTGACCATCAACTAATGGATATCTTGTGCTCCAGTCCTGAGCCATATTTACTAATGCTCCGTAAATTGAACTGTCACCATGTGGATGGAATTTACCCATTGTATCACCAACGATACGGGCACACTTTCTGTGTGGCTTGTCAGGTCCGTTGTTAAGTTCAACCATTGAATAAAGCACACGTCTTTGTACCGGCTTCAAACCATCTCTAACATCAGGAAGAGCTCTTGCTGCAATTACACTCATGGCATAATCAATATAAGAGGTTTCCATTGTTTCCTTTAAGTCTACTTCATGAATTCTATCAAATATCTTATCGTCCACTTAATGTTCCTCCTATATATCTAAGTTTTGAACAAACTTTGCATTTGCTTCAATAAATTCTCTTCTCGGCTCAACATCATCACCCATAAGTGTTGTAAATGCTAAATCCATTTCTGTTAATGTATCTTCGTTAATTTTTACCTGTTTTAAAATTCTTGTTTCAGGATTCATTGTTGTATCCCAAAGCTGTGATGCATCCATTTCTCCTAAACCTTTGTAACGCTGAATCTTATTCTGATTGTCACGTCCTATTTCTGTAAGGATTTTGTCCAGTTCTGCATCACTGTATGCATAATAATTTTTCTTGTTTCTTGTTACCTGATAAAGGGGTGGCATTGCTAAATAAACATGACCATCTGTAATAAGTTCAGGCATAAATCTATAAAAGAATGTAAGCATAAGTGTATCAATATGTGCACCATCAACATCGGCATCAGTCATAATAATGATTTTGTTATAACGCAATTTGCTAATATCAAACTCATCATAAATTCCTGTACCAAAAGCTGTAATCATTGCACGTATTTCTGCATTCTGCATAATTCTGTCTAATCTTGCTTTTTCTACGTTTAATATTTTTCCTCGAAGAGGCAATATTGCCTGAGTTGCTCTAACTCTTGCTTTTTTAGCTGAGCCACCAGCAGAATCTCCCTCTACGATAAAAATTTCACATTTCTTTGGATCCTTGTCTGAACAGTCAGCTAATTTTCCGGGAAGTGCTGCTACATCTAACGCTGTTTTTCTACGTGTAGTTTCTCTTGCCTGTCTTGCAGCTTCTCTCGCACGCTGTGCGAGTACTGCTTTTTCACAAATAATTTTTGCAACACCAGGATTTTGTTCAAGAAAATATGTAAGCTGTTCACTTACAACGCTGTCAACTGCTGTTCTCGCTTCACTATTTCCTAATTTTTGCTTTGTCTGCCCTTCAAACTGAGGATCTTCTATTTTCACACTAATGATTGAAGTTAACCCTTCTCTAAAATCTTCACCTGAAAGATTATCTTCTTTTTCTTTTAAAATTTTGTTCTGACGGGCATAGTTGTTTAATGTTTTTGTTAATGCTCTCTTAAAACCTTCAACCTGCATACCACCTTCAGGTGTATTAATGTTGTTTACAAAACTAAATGAATTTTCGTTATACGCATCGTTGTGCTGCATTGCTACTTCAACATAAACATTATTTACTGTGCCTTCGCAATATATTACATCTTCATACAAAGGTGTCTTTCCCTTGTTTAAGTAAGTTACAAATTCCTTTATACCACCTTCATAGTGAAATGTTTTTTCAATTGGTTCTTCTGATCTTACATCTCTTAAAATAATTTTAAGATTTTTTGTAAGAAATGCAGTTTCTCTTAACCTTGTTTCTAACACGCTATAATCATAAACTGTATCTTCAAAAATTGTTTTGTCCGGTAAAAACTTTACTTCTGTTCCTGTAAAATTTGGGTCACAATCTCCGATGATTTCAAGATTACCTAAAGCATGACCTCTCTGATACTTCTGTTGATGAATTTTTCCGTCACGGCATACTTTTACTTCAAGCCATTCTGACAAGGCATTTACTACTGATGCACCTACACCATGAAGTCCACCGGAAACTTTATATCCTCCACCACCGAATTTTCCACCGGCATGAAGCACTGTAAATACCAATTCTATTCCTGATTTTCCTGTTTTTGTATTAATTCCTGTAGGAATTCCACGTCCATCATCTTTTACTATAATTGAGTTATCTTTATTGATTTGAACATCAATTGTATCACAGTATCCTGCCAAAGCTTCGTCAACTGCATTGTCAACAATTTCATAAACCAAATGATGAAGACCTCTTGATGATGTTGAACCAATATACATTCCGGGTCTTTTTCTAACTGCTTCAAGTCCTTCTAAAACCTGAATTTGATCTGCTCCATATTCATTTTCCACATTTGTGTTGTTACCCATTAGTAACTCCTTTCAGCTTAAACTGTTTTTTCTTTTACATTTCCATCTGTAACTTGGAATACTTTATTTATTTTAAATCTATTTTCAATAAATTCATCAAGCCCGGTACATGTGATTATAGTTTGAATATTATCCAAACTTTTTAAAAGATGATTTTGTCTTTCTGAATCTAATTCTGACAACACATCATCCAACAACAATACCGGCAAATCATTTATTAATGCTTTTACCAATTCTATTTCAGCTAATTTCAGTGACAAAGAAGCTGTACGTTGCTGTCCCTGACTTCCATATATTCTAATATTTTTATCTCCATTAAAAAATAAAATATCATCCTTATGTGGTCCAACTGAAGTAGATTTGTATTTTATATCTCTTTGTCTGTTTTGCTCCAGTAACTTGTACAACTCTTCTGAACTACAATTTCTGTTGTAAACAATTTCAATATCTTCTACTCCACCCGTTATTTTTTTATGAATGGGCTTTATTATAGTATTGATTTCGCTGATAAATTTTTCTCTTCTTTGTATAATTTTAGAACCATACTCAGCAAGCTGACTATCCCAAACATCTAGAGTCTGCTCCAATTCAGGTTTAAAATATATATCTTTTAAAAGTCGATTTCGCTGTGTAATAATCTTATTATAGTTAGTTAAATTATAAACATATATTTTATCTAACTGGCATAATTCCATATCAATAAATCTTCTTCGCTCCGAAGGACCTTTTTTTATAATATCTAAATCTTCCGGTGAAAAAATAACAACATTAAACAATCCAAATAGCTCACTGGCTTTTTTTATTGGTATACCATCTATTGCTATACCCTTTGTTTTATTTTTTCTTAGATGAATGTCAATTCTATGATTTCTTGATTTTTTTTCTATATATATTTTAATGTGTGCTTCTGATGAATCTAAATTAATTAATTCACTGTCCCTGTTTGTTCTATGAGATTTTGTAGTACTGCACACATATATAGATTCCAAAACATTGGTTTTACCCTGGGCATTGTTGCCATATAAAATGTTTGTTTTTTTATCTAAATCAAGTGACAAAGATTTATAATTTCTAAAATTATTAAGTTCAACTTTTTTTACAATCATTACTTCACTAATACCACTGTATTTTCAAATTCAAATGTATCGCCTGGACGAAGTTTTTTTCCTCTTCTTGTATCAACTTCTCCATTTACCTTTACCTGACCATCCTGAATTAAAAACTTTGCATCAACTCCTGAGCTAACAAGACCTGCCAACTTTAAAGCCTGACCAAGTTTTATATAATCGTCTTTTATAGTAATACTCAAATCTTCCATTTTTATCCAAATTATTAAAAAATAATTTCCTTTCTTTTTATTACTGAACTACAGGAAGTACTATATAAATGTAACTGCCTTCTTCATCCTTAATAAAGCAAGGTGCTTTTGGATTTGTAAAGTACATACTTACCTCTTCCTGATCTAATACTTTAAGAATATCAATTAAGAACTTAGGATTAAAGCTGATTAACAAATCATCTCCTGCTTTTGATATTGGAATATTTTCATCCATTGATCCAATAAATGTATTAATGGAAAGTTCCATTTCAGTATCTTTAATAGATAAAAAAACCGGTTTTTTGTCTCCTTCTTTTATAAGTAATGTTGCTCTGTCAATACAATCAGCCATTTCCTTTTTATTGATACTGATTTTTGTTTTGTAATCATTACTTATCATTTTATCTGTATCAAAGAAATTAGTTGATTCAATAAGTCTTGAAACTACTTTTGTTTTGTCAAATTCGAAAAGTACATGATTTGAAGTAAAATAAATATTTACTTCATCATCTACACCACCATTTAAAATTTTACTTATTTCATTTAATGACTTACCTGGAACTAAAACTTTGAAGTTTCCGTATTCTTCTTTTAATTCAATATTTCTAATTGCAATACGGAATTTGTCTAATGCAACAACTTTAAGTTTACTTCCGTTTACTTCAAATAATTCACCTGTTAGTAATTTATTTTTTTCTGCATCATTTATTGCAAAACTTGTTTGTCTGATAATTTCCTTTAAAGAAAATTGAGAAATTGTAATTCTATCTTTCTTTTCTATTTCAGGAAGATATGAAAAATCTTCAGATGATTTTATAAGAATGTTAAATTTTGCATTTTCACATGTAATATTAGCAGTGCTTTCATCATTTACTTCAATTACAACATCATTGTCCGGAAGCTTTCTTACTATTTCTGAAAAAATCTTTGCATCTATGGCAATGCTTCCGGCTTCAACTATTTCTCCTTCTACTACAGTTTCAATGCCAAGTTCCATATCATTAGAAGTAAATTTAATTTCCCCCTGTGTGGCATCAATTAAGATACATTCTAATATAGACATTGTAGTTTTTGATGATACAGCCTTCATAGCAATATTAATTCCGGCTATTAAATCTGATTTTTTGCAAATAAGTTTCATAAGTAAAATCTCCTTTTTGTCAGTATAAATAAATAAATATTAAGATAATAATAATAAGCAACGATAATAAGATAAAAAAACGATTCAAGCCCCATAAAATAAGGGAAAATCAAAATAATAACATGTTAATAAACCCTGATTAATTAACAACCTAATAAAAATTATTATCAAATCAGGTAAATGTCACAAAATCAAAAATATAAGTTATTAAAATGATATTAACCTGGTTATTAACACAAAATTCCAGAAAATTAACAAAGTTATTAACATTAGTTAGGATTTATCTTTTTCTTTAAAACATCTATGGTGTTCTTTGTAGAAGGATCATTTTCGATAGCCTTCTTTATTTCATTGTAACCATAACTGATAGTTGCATGATTTTTCTTCTTTAAGTATTTTGCAATAGTTTCAAGCTTTTCATCTGTATAGATTCTGCATAAATACATACAAATCTGTCTAGGAAAAGCTACATCACTGCTTCTTTTTGTAGAACAAATGTCAGAAGCAGAAATTTGAAAATGTTCAGCTACAGTATTTATAATAGTCTGACATGTAATCTTTTCTTCTGAATTGTCTACTTTTAAAGTTTCCATTGCAAACTCTTTTGTAATAGGAACTCTGTTTACCTTTGAAAAAGCTATAATATTGTTAAGTGAGCCTTCAAGCTCTCGTACATTGCTGCTAAAGTTGGTAGCAATATAATCCAATGCTTCTAATATGTTAGCGTTTTCAATATCTTCTTTGTCATCAGTAACTTTAATACCCTTTGAAAGAGCATGTTTTTTTAGAATAGCCATACGTGTTTCGTAGTCAGGACTTTGAATATCAACTGTAAGTCCCTGCTGAAAACGTGTTGTAAGTCTGTCAGCAATATCTTCGATTTCGTTTGGCTTTCTATCTGATGTAAATACAATCTGCTTATGTTTTAAAAATAGCTCATTGAATATATTAAATAATTCTTCCTGAGTTCTGTCTTTTCCTGATATAAACTGAATATCATCTATTAATAGAACATCTACATTTCTGTATTTCTTTCTAAATTCAATAATTTCATCCTGGTTCTTGTTTGGTTTACCCAGTAAATCTACAATTTCATTTGTAAATGATTCTGTAGTTGTATACAAAACCTTTGAATTTGAATCTGATTTTAAAACAAAGTTTCCAATTGATTGCATCAAGTGGGTTTTTCCAAGACCAACACCACCGTATATAAATAAAGGGTTATGAGCTTCACCCGGCGAGTCGGCAACAGCTAAAGATGTAGCATGAGCTACAGCGTTGTTTCCTACTACAAATGAATCAAAAGTATATTTTTTATCTAAGTGAGCTTCCTGAATTCTTTTATCCAGCAAAATATCTTCAGAAATTGTGGAAGCATCATTGGCATTTAAATTTTCTTCATCTAATTCTGCATCTTCTGGAAGAATAATCTTTAATTCTACGTTTTCACCAATAACAACAGAAATAGATATCTTTAAAAAGTCTGAATATTTTTTTGTTATATATTGAAGACCATTACTTCCACTTTGACCTGTAAAAACAAGTTTTACTAATCCATCTTTATATGAATGAACATTTAAAGGTAAAATGAAAGTTTGAAATGTAATATATTGGATATCATATTCCTTTTGAAAAAAATCCAATATTTCAGGCCATTTTTCTTTTACTATGTTTAACATAATGTCCTCCTTGAAAGTGTAAAAAGGGCATAAAGCCCACACAGTAATATAATACATCAAAAAGACAATGTTTTCAATAAAAAATAAATATATATTATAAATAGGAAGAAACTAAAAATAATATAAAAAAAATAAAAGTGGTAATTTGATTTACATAAAATATGCAAATAAGTGATTATTATAAGGTTAATTGTGACAATAATCGACATAATATTATTAAAGTTATTAACATAAAAAATAAAAAATGCCTTAATATGGGAGTAAAAAATAAAGTTATTAACAAGTTATTAACATTTGGTTGATAACTTTATGTAAAGTAAGAAAATTATATGTAAACTAAATATAATTTTCTTACTTATAAATAATAAAAATAGATAAATATAGTAAAAATACTTGAAATTATGGAAAAAGTGTGGTTTAATCAATAATTGACTGCGATTATATTTATATGGTAATTGTAAAATGATGTTTTACTATAGAACAGAAAAGGAGGTGCCGTATTATGAAGATGACATTTCAGCCAAAGAAAAGACAGAGATCAAAAGTTCATGGATTTAGAAAAAGAATGAGCACAGCAGGCGGTAGAAAAGTTCTTGCTAGTAGAAGAGCAAAGGGAAGAAAGAAATTATCAGCTTAGGTCACATTCGATGTGACCTTTCTTTATATGGAGAAATTATATGAGTGAATATACTTCATTAAAAAAGAATAATGATTTTCAAAATGTTTATCAAAACGGAAAATCAAAGGCTAATAAATATTTAGTAATGTATGTTTTAAAAAATGATTTAAACATTAACAGATTAGGTATTTCAGTTAGTAAAAAAGTAGGAAATAGTATAGTGAGACATCGCCTAACCCGTTTAATCAGAGAAAGCTACAGACTAAATAAAGATATGTTCAATAGTAGTTTGGACATAGTCGTAGTAGTTAGAAATACTGCTAGGGACGAAAATTTTCATTCAATAGAAAGTGCATTGTTGCACTTGGGAAAGATTCAGAACATTTTAAATTAATTTTAAAATGAAATTCGTAACTATTAGGAAAACAAAGCAATAGATGTATATTGATTATTGGAGAAAAAGGTTATGAATAAAATTAAAAATGTTATTCATTTAGTTGGTAAAGGATTTAATTTTATATTAATAGGTGGAGTTAAGTTTTATAAGAAGTTTATTTCACCTATGAAAAGAACACCTTGTTGTAGGTATATTCCTACATGTTCACAGTATGCATTAGAGGCTTTACAGAAATATGGACCACTGAAAGGGTCTTATCTTGCTATAAGAAGAATTTTAAGATGTAATTATTTTCATAAAGGCGGATATGATCCTGTTCCCTAAAGGAGGATTAAATGAGCGGTTTATTAGTTGCCACACAGACAGGTGGTATTTTAGGACCATTTGCATGGGTTTTAGGTAAGATACTTGAATATTTGTATGATGGTTTTTCATTACTTGGTATTTATAATATAGGTTTTCTTATTATTATATTTACTTTGGTAGTTAGAATGTTGATGCTTCCAATGACTATAAAACAGCAGAAATTTACAAAGTTAAATACTGTTATGAATCCTGAAATTCAGGCAATTCAGAAAAAGTATCAGAATAAGAAGGATCAGCAGTCACAGTTGGCAATGCAGGAAGAAATGAAGGCAGTTTACGATAAGTATGGAACTTCTCCTACAGGTAGTTGTTTACAGCTTATTATTCAGATGCCTATTTTGTTTGCATTGTACAGAGTAATCATGAATATACCGGCATATGTACAGCCAATTAAGAATCTTTATATAGACGTGATTAATCATATGAGTAGCGCACAGATTGACCAGTTTTTTACAAAAAAAGGTAGCGTAACAAGTTATATTGATGCAATGTCAGGTTATGCATCACGTACAAATGGAGGAGTAAGCTTATCAAAAGGCACAACTTTAAATGACATTTTAAATAGTGTTAATATTGATGCTTCAGATAAGATTAGAAGTCTTAACAGATTCTTTGGTCTTGATTTATCAAAATCACCTAGTGATATGTTTGATATAAGTAAAGGTGCATTATTTATAATTGGAGTTTTAGCTATTCCTGTACTTGCAGGTTTATTCCAGTTCTTAAGTGTACAGCTTTCACAGAAAATGAATAAAACAGCTTCAATGCAGGACAATCCAATGGCAGGTTCAATGAAGGTTATGAACATAATGATGCCACTTATCTCAGTTTATATGTGCTGGCAGTTTTCAATTGGTATTGGTTTATACTGGATGGCAGGTTCAGGTATTTTGATGATACAGCAGATATTTGTTAATATGCATTTGAATAAAGTAGATGTAAATGACATTATCGAAGAAAATAAAGAGAAAGCTGCAAAGAAAGCTGAAAAACGTAAAGCTAAACAGGGCATATATAGAGATAAAGTATTAGAAGCTTCTAAATCAAGTACAAGAAGTTTTTCAAATAATTCAACTATGACTGAAGCTGAAAGAGAGGAAAAGATAGCAAAGGCAAAAGCTAATGTTAAACAGGGTTCTATGGCTTCTAAGGTAAACATGGTTAAAGATTATAATGAAAGAAACAAAAAATAGAGGTTAGAAAATGGATTACAAAGAATATAAAGCAAAAAACGTTGATGAAGCTATAACAAATGCCTGTGTTGATTTGGGAATTGCAACAGATCAGCTTGATTACGTTGTTATAGAAAAAGGATCAAATGGTTTTCTTGGTATTGGAAGTAAACCGGCTGTAATAAATGCAAGAAAAAATCAGTCAGTTGAAGATATTGCAATTGAATTTTTAAATAAAGTTTTTTCAGCAATGGAACTTACAGTTAAAATCGATATTAATGTTACAGAAGGTGAAAAGGAAAACACTGTAGATATTAATATTATCGGTGATGATATGGGTATTCTTATTGGAAAGAGAGGACAAACTCTTGATTCATTACAGTACCTTGTAAGTCTTGTCGTAAATAAAGAAAGTGACAAGTTTAACAGAATTAAGCTTGATACAGAAAACTACAGAGAAAGAAGAAAAGCTACATTGGAAAATCTTGCAAGAAACATTTCTCTTAAAGTTAAGAGAATTAAAAAACCGGTAGCTTTGGAACCAATGAATCCATATGAAAGAAGAATTATTCATTCCGCTCTTCAGAATGATAAGTTCTGTACAACAAAGAGTGAAGGTGAAGAACCATACAGACATGTAGTTGTTATGTTAAAGAAATAATACACATGTAAACGTGTACCCGCAATAAATAAAGAGCTTTTTGATATTTTATAAGATGCCAATGGCACCAAGTAAAATATTGAAGAGCTTTTTTAGTTGTATAAAATCAGCATTGTGGTATACTTTTATGTTAGAAAAGTATGCGAAAAGATAATAAAGGTGAAATATGAAGGTTACAGATACAATTGCAGCAATATCCACATCAACAGGAAATTCAGGTATTGGAATTATTAGAATAAGTGGAGATGAGTCTATAGAGATTACAGATAGAATTTTTAAATCAAATAAAAAAGATAAAAAACTTGTAAATGTAAAATCACATACGATTAATTATGGTCATATTGTAGATGGAGAAAATACTTTAGATCAGGTTTTAGTGTCTGTAATGAAGGGACCACATTCTTATACAGGTGAAGATACTGTAGAAATTAATTGTCATGGTGGAATGCTTATTCTTAAAAAAGTGTTGGATTTGGTTATTAAAAATGGTGCAAAGTCAGCAGAGCCAGGAGAATTTACAAAGAGAGCTTTTTTAAATGGAAGACTTGATTTGTCACAGGCTGAAGCAGTAATGGATTTGATAAATTCACAGAATGAATTTGCACTTAATAGTTCTATAAATCAGCTAAAAGGTAGTGTTTCTGAAAAAATAAAAGAAATAAGAAGTGAAATTATCTATCATATAGCTTTTATAGAATCAGCATTGGATGATCCTGAACATATTAGTTTGGATGGATATAATGAAGAAATATCCAAGATGGTTGATAAAAATATAAAAGAAGTTAAAAGGTTAATTGATACTTTTGATAATGGAAGAATTATGAAAGAAGGAATTAAAACTGTTATATTAGGTAAGCCTAATGCAGGAAAATCTTCTTTGCTTAATCTTATGTTAGGAGAAGAAAGAGCAATTGTAACTGATATTGAGGGAACTACAAGAGATACCTTGGAGGAAAACATAAATTTAAATGGGTTATCTCTTAAAATTATTGATACTGCCGGTATTAGAAATACTGATGACATAGTTGAAAAAATCGGTGTTGATAAGGCAAAAGATATTGCAAAAGATGCTGATTTAATAATATATGTTGTGGATGGATCAAGAGAACTTGATGAAAATGACAAGGAAATTTTAAATATTATTAAAGATAAGCATGCAATCGTTCTTATTAATAAGTCTGATATAGAAAATGTTATAGATATTGATGATTTGGATGACATTGATAAAGAAAATGTTATTATATTTTCTGCAAAAAATGGAATAGGCATGGAACATCTTGAAGAAAAAATAAAGGACATGTTTTATTTAGGAAAAATTAATTATAATAATCAGATTTACATTACAAATGCAAGACATAAAGAGGCTTTAGATAATGTATATGATAGTTTGCTTAAGGTAAAAGATTCAATTGAAATGATGATGCCTGAAGACTTTTATTCAATTGATTTAATGGATGCTTATGAGCAGCTTGGATTAATCATTGGTGAAAGTGTTGAAGATGATTTGGTAAATGAGATTTTTGCAAAGTTCTGTATGGGAAAATAAATAATTACTAATAAGTAAATTGTAAAAATCATTAATATAAAAATTTAATAAAGTTTAATTTGAAAATGAAACTTTATTATGTAAAGGATTATTTAGAAAATAATAATTAAAAAATTTATAGAAAAGAAGAGATAGAAATGTTAAAGATTGAAGAAAAATATGACGTAATTATAATAGGAGCCGGTCATGCAGGATGTGAAGCGGCATTGGCATCAGCAAGACTAGGTTTAAATACAATAGTTTTTACTGTAAGTGTTGACAGTATTGCACTTATGCCATGCAATCCAAATATTGGAGGAACATCTAAAGGTCATCTGGTTAGAGAAATTGATGCTTTAGGTGGCGAGATGGGAAAAAATATTGATAAGAGTTTTATTCAGTCTAAAATGTTAAATAAATCTAAGGGACCGGCAGTTCATTCTTTAAGAGCACAGGCTGATAAGCAGGATTACACCCGTGAAATGAGAAAAACTTTGGAAAATACAGATAATCTGACTATAAAGCAGGGTGAAGTGGCTGAGTTGATAGTTGAAGATTCAGTTATAAAAGGTGTAAAAACTGTATCAGGTGCAACATATCTTGCAACATCAGTTGTTCTTGCTACAGGTGTTTATTTAAAAGCAAAATGTATATATGGCGATGTCTGTGAATTTACAGGACCAAATGGACTTATGGCTGCAAATCATTTAACAGATTCTTTAATTGAAAATGGAATAAAAATGAGAAGGTTTAAGACAGGTACACCGGCAAGAGTTGATAAAAGAACAGTTGATTTTAGTAAAATGGAAGAACAGTTTGGAGATGAAAGGATTGTTCCATTTTCATTTACAACTGATCCTGATAGTATTCAAAAGGAGCAGGTATCATGCTGGCTTACATATACAAATGAAAAAACTCATGAAATTATAAAGGATAATATTGACAGATCACCATTATTTTCGGGAATGATTGAAGGTACAGGTCCAAGATATTGTCCGTCAATTGAAGATAAAGTGGTTAAGTTTGCTGATAAAAACAGACATCAGGTATTTATCGAACCGGAAGGATTATATACAAATGAAATGTATTTGGGAGGAATGTCATCATCACTTCCTGAAGACGTACAGTTTGCAATGTATCATACAGTTCCGGGACTTGAAAATGCAAAAATCGTAAGAAATGCATATGCTATTGAATATGATTGTATAGAATATGGACAGTTATTACCTAATTTGGAATTTAAAAATATAAAAGGATTGTTTAGTGCAGGGCAATTTAATGGAAGTTCAGGATACGAAGAGGCAGCTGCACAGGGTATTATTGCAGGAATTAATGCAGCAAGATTTGTAGAAGGAAAAGAAAGTATAATTCTTGACAGATCACAGGGATATATTGGTGTTTTGATTGATGATTTGGTTACAAAAGAAAGTCATGAGCCATATAGAATGATGACTTCAAGAGCAGAGTACAGATTGTTGCTAAGACAGGACAATGCTGATTTAAGACTTTCTAAAATTGGTTATGAAATAGGCCTTATTTCAGAAGAAAGATACAATTATGTATGTGAAAAAGAAAAATTAATAGATGAAGAAATTGAAAGATTAGAAAATTATAAGATAGGTGCTGCAAAAGAAAACCAGGATATATTGGAAAGTCTTGGAAGTTCATCTTTAAAAACAGCCACAACATTGGCTGAATTAATAAGAAGACCAGAGTTGTCATATGATAAAATTGCTCCACTTGACAAGGAAAGACCTGATTTATCAGATGATGTAACTGAACAGGTAAATATAAATATAAAATATAAAGGATATATTGAACGACAAAAGAAGCAGGTAAAGAATTTTAAAAAGATTGAAGGAAAAAAGATTCCTGAAGATTTTGATTACACAAAGGTAAATAGTCTTAGAAAAGAAGCTGTTCAAAAGTTGGAATTTTACAGACCTATAAATATTGGACAGGCTTCAAGAATTTCAGGAGTATCACCGGCTGATATATCAGTTTTATTAATATATATGGAGCAACATAAGGCTAAATAAATTTGCAAATAGAAATTAAATTATATTACTGATGTATGAATTTAATCATATTATAGATTTTCGTTATTATATGCAATCGTATATGAAATTGCAGGTATTATATATAATTGCATTTATAATGTAAATTTTAGGTATTATATATAATTGTATTTAGATTGTAATATTGAATAAAAAAAACATAAATAATATAATTATATTTTCATATATTATGTTGTATTGGAGAAAGAATGCAGGGAAAAGAATTATTAAGTGATGGAATAAAAAAGATTGGATTAGAAGCAAATGAAAATCAAATCGAAAAATTTATGGAATATTATGAAATGCTGATAGAAAAAAATAAAGTAATGAATTTAACAGCAATAACAGAATTGGATGAAGTTGTAGTTAAACATTTTTTAGATAGTGTATTATCAGCTAAAGTTATAAATATGAATGAATATGATTCATTGATTGATGTTGGAACAGGGGCCGGATTTCCCGGAATACCATTAAAGATTATGTTTCCACATTTAAAAGTTGTTTTGTTAGATTCACTTAATAAAAGATTAAACTTTTTAAATGAAGTAATTGATGAATTAGAACTTGAAAATATATATACAATTCATGGAAGAGCTGAAGATATTGGGCGTAACGTAGAATATAGAGAACATTTTGACTTGTGTGTATCAAGAGCTGTTGCAAATTTATCTACTTTATCAGAATATTGTATTCCATTTATAAAGAAAAATGGAATGTTTGTAAGTTATAAATCTGAACATAGTGACGAAGAAACAGTAAATGCAGAAAATGCTATCAAAAAGTTAGGTGGTAAAATTACAAATACACAAATTGTAGAATTACCAAATTCAGATATGAATAGAAGTTTTGTATGCATTTCAAAAGAAAATAATACTCCTAAAGCTTATCCAAGAAAGGCAGGAGTTCCTTCAAAAAAACCATTAAAATAAGAGGTGCAACTTGTTAATTAATTATTTAAAAGTACGAAAAGAAATATTAGAAAAAGAACTAAAGACAAAACAAGATAAATTGGATCATAATATGATTTCAATAGTAGATGCAAATAACAAGATAGAAGAAATTGATTCTACTGTAGATGAAGCATCAGAAATATTTTCCGTAAAAGCAAGAGAAGATTCAGGATTTAAAAATCAGGAAATAAATGAACTTGAAGTTAATATCACTGCTTATATCACTGAAAATGAACAATTAGAGAGTGAAATCGCAAAATTAAAAGATGAATTATTTATTGTTCAACATTGTATTGAAAAATATAGTAATGTTTCACGTGAAACATTAGATGAAAATGATATAGAATATACTGCTAAAGAAGAAACAAAAAAAGTAAGTACAGATAATAATGATAAAATAGATAAATCATCATTAATTGAAAAATTAAAGTTTTGTAAAAGCCTTTTATCAGTAGATGATTCAAGAGTTAATATAGAATTAGATAACATTATCAGTATGCTATCTAAGTAGAATACAGTGTATTAATACAAAAAATATAATAATAAAAATAGTAAGTATATTGGATATAATACATTAAATAATAAGGAATGTTTCACGTGAAACATTCCTTATTATTATTTATAGAGAAAATCCTTTCATATTAATACATAAAATATAGATGATGATATTTTGTTAAATAATACACTATATAATTATATTATAATAGCACTATATAATTATATTATTATATAGTTATATCATTATAGCATTATATAATTATATAGTGAAAATAGAAATGTTTTATTATATTTTACAATGTTTCACGTGAAACATTGTAAAATAGGCAAATATAACAGTTTATATTAATGATAGATAACTGAAACATGATGTTCCACGTGAAACAATCTCTAATAAAATGTATAGATATAATGATTTACTGTAGAAATAAACATATGATTGTGCTAGAATGGAAAAACAGGGGATTTATTAGTACACAGATATGAAAGGATCTTGATTATATATCGAGGATGGTATTACAATGGGAAAAATAATAGCAATTGCTAACCAAAAGGGTGGAGTCGGTAAAACAACGACTTCTATTAATTTATCTTCATGTTTAGCAGAAAATGGTAAGAAAGTATTGCTTGTAGACATTGATCCGCAGGGAAATGCAACAAGTGGAGTTGGAATTATAAAACAAAACCTTGAAAACACTATATATGAATTATTTTTGGGAGAATGTACTGTTTCAGAATGTTTAACAAAAAGTGTTGTAGATAATTTGAATGTTCTTCCATCAAATGTAAATTTGTCTGGTGCAGAGATTGATTTAATAGGTGTTGAAGGAAGAGAGTTTATTTTAAAGGAAACCTTAGAGCAGATAAAGGATTTGTATGATTATATATTAATTGATTGTCCACCTTCACTTAATATATTAACTGTAAATGCAATGGCTGCGGCAGATTCAGTAATAGTGCCAATACAGTGTGAGTATTATGCTTTAGAGGGATTGTCTCAGCTTATACATACAATTAACCTAATACAGGAAAGATTAAACGAAAATCTTAGAATTGATGGTATTGTGTTTACAATGTATGATAAGAGAACAAATTTATCATCTGAAGTAATTGAAAATGTAAAAGAAAATATTCATTTAAAGATATATGATACAGTTATTCCAAGAAATGTTAGATTAGCTGAAGCACCAAGTTATGGATTACCAATACATATGTATGATGGTAAGTCAGCAGGTGCTGTGGCATATGATAATTTGGCAAAAGAAATTATCGAAGATGAATAAAAACTTTTGATTTTATAATACAATAACACAAAAATAAGAAAATTCAGTAATTAAGTTATGTAACTATATAATTACACATTTATACAATAATACTTTTTATGAAATAATTAAAACATAAATATATTAGTTTGATACAAATATAAATGTTACATAATAATTATATAATATTTACACAAACAATATAATACTAAATAGTAAGAGGTACTATTATGTAATAATATAGAATAATGTAAAAAGATAAAAATGAAAGAGGATATTATGGCAGTTAAGAGAAAAGGTCTGGGAAAAGGAATTGATTCACTAATTCCTGATACAGGTGTGGCAAAAGCAAAAGGCAAAAGTAAAAGCGAAAAAGAAACAGTTGTCAAAGAGGTAGTGAAAGAAGTTGTTAAAGAAGTAAAAGTTCCTGCTGAGACAATGATGAAAATATCAGATATTGAACCCAATAGAGAACAACCACGTAAAGTCTTTGATAAAGAAGCTTTAGAAGAGTTGGCTGATTCAATAAAGCAGTTTGGAATAATTCAGCCCATCGTAGTACAGAAAAAAGATGACTATTATGAAATTATAGCAGGTGAAAGACGCTGGAGAGCTGCAAAGCTTGCAAAAGTAAAAGAAGTGCCTGTTGTTATAAAAGAATACACAAAACGTGAGGTAATGGAAATTGCCTTAATAGAAAATATTCAGCGTAGAGATTTAAATCCAATAGAAGAAGCAATGGCTTATAAAAGCCTTATAGATGAATATAATTTGAAGCAGGATGAATTGGCAAAAAGAGTGTCAAAATCAAGAGCTGCTATTGCAAACTCAATGAGATTGTTAAAGTTGGTTGATGAAGTACAGGATATGTTGGTAAATCAGCAAATTTCCATGGGACATGCCAGAGCATTGCTTGCGTTAGATCAGGAAGATTTGCAACTGCAGGCAGCAAAAACTGTTGTAGAAAGAGAATTGAGTGTTAGAGAAACAGAAAAATTAGTTAAGTCAATTCTTAATCCGGTACAGTCAAAGCTTCCAATACCTGCAGCTCAGGATACTGTTTATGAAACTATAGAAAGTAAGTTAAGAGAAAAAATGGGTACAAAAGTTTCTATTAACCACAAAAAAGGTGGAAAAGGAAAAATAGAAATAGAGTATTATTCTCAGGAAGAGTTAGAAAGAATTATTGAATTATTTGAAAGTATAGAGTCTTAGAATAAAGAGATAATTTATTGCAATAAAATATTAAGATTAAATTAACATAAATTTGTATTATGATTTTAAAATATAAAAATGGTATTTTTTGATTATATACAAATTCGTCAAAATGGTATAAACTAAATTAGGTTTTCAGAATTAATCATAAAAAACAAAAGGAGCAGAAAATGAAAGATTACATATATTTAGGAATAATAGTAATAATGTTTTTAGTATTTATAATACTTCACATAAAACAAAATAAAAAAGTAACAAGATTAATGAACAAGTACGAGAAATTCATGAAAGGTAAAAATGCAGAAAACCTTTCAGACGCAATAGAAGAAAACTTTATGCAGATGGATAAATTGCAGCGTGCGTATGAAAAAAATGAAGAAGAGATGGATAAAACAATGCACAGTCTTGTTTCAACTTTTCATAAACTTGGCATAGTAAAATATGATGCTTTCAAGGAAATGGGTGGAAATTTAAGCTTTGCACTTTGTATGCTTGATGACAGCAACACCGGATTTATATTAAATACAATGCATGGTCGTGATAGTAGTTATACATACATTAAAGAGATTACAAAAGGTGAGGCATATGCTACATTAGGTGAGGAAGAAAAGGAAGCCTTGGAAAAGGCAATAAATAGTTAATTTATTATACCAGTTTTAAATTAATAAAAGAATTTTAAATGTATAAAAAGAGATTATTTAGATTTTAGATTAATAAAAAATTATTATAGGTTTAGAAAAATATTCTGAAGATTAGAAATGGAAAAGTCTATAAACTGTATAAAACTTAATTATAAAGCAAGGTTTTAAACAAAAAATTTTGGAAGTACTTGACCATTTTTAGCCTACAGGATATTTTTTTACCTGTTAGGGTATTATTTTTACCACTTACCCAAATTGTATTTACATTATATAAAACAATTAATAAAATATAAGTATGTTAAATTTATTTTTAGAGGAAGCTTATGAAAATTACAGTTGATGTAGATAAAAACTACATAGAAAATGAAGTTGTAATAAAATGCTCTGAAATTAATGAAGAAATAATTAATTTACAGAAAATTATTACAACCAGAAATTCAAAAAATAGCAAAATTGAATTATATAAAAATAATGTAGAGTTTTATGAATCGTTAGAAAATATTTTGTTTTTTGAAACGGAAAGTGATGTGATAAAAGCTCACACCAGAAATAATATTTTTGAAACAAAAAGCAGATTATATGAATTAGAGAATATTCTTCCGTATTATTTTTGTAGAATATCAAAATCGGCAATTGTAAATGTAAAGGAAATTTATTCAATTACTAAAAATATAACAGCTTCTTCAAAAATAGAATTTAAAGATACTCATAAGCATATTTTTGTATCAAGAGGATATTTTAAACCATTAAAAAATAAAATAGATGAGATAAGGAGTACAACATGAAAAAAAGAGCAGGTAATATATTTTGGGGAGTTCTAATTATAGCAGCAACAATTTTGTGGATGTTAAGTGAACTAGGATATTTGTGCAATATAAAAACAAGCCATATTGTATTTTCGATATTGTGGGGAGCATGGCTGATAAAAGGGATTACCCAAAGAAAAACCTTTGTTATATTTATGTCTACAGCATTTTTAGCTATTGTATGGGATAAGGAACTTGGCATAGAAGCTATTACACCATGGCCTGTCATTGTGGCATCAATTCTTTTAACAATTGGCTTTTCATTTATCTTTAAAGGTAGTAAAAGAAAAGAATGGGAGCATAAATATTCTTATAATTTTAATAAACATGATAATAACTATCAAAAAAAGTTTAGTGAAAGCAATGATAATCTTGAAAATGATAATAACACAACAAATGGAACAAATACAAAGTATGGAACATCACAGCCACATGAAAATCACGCTGATGGGGAGCATGTTTATCATATGAATCGATTTTCAGGTGCAGAAAAATACATTGATTCACAAAATTTAAAAAGTGTTGAGATTATTAATAAAGCAGGTGGAATGGAAGTATATTTGGACAATGCCAAAGCTGCAGGGGATAAAGTATACATGAGAATTGAATGTATTGCAGGTGGAATGGAAATATACATTCCAAGAAATTGGAAGGTAGAGAATAATATTGACTGCTTTGTAGGTGGTGTGGAAGAACCATCAGGTGTAGATATGGCAGTAAATGATGTTACTTTGGTCATTAGTGGAACTGTAAGAGCCGGAGGCGTTGAAATAATCAGAGTATAAAGTAGTTTAATTTCATAAATATTTTTAGAATGAAAATTATAAAAAACTAAAAAAGACTTGGAGTTCATATTATAATCATAGATAAGTTAAATAAACTATTTATGACTGTTATGAATTCAAAGTCTTTTTTTATATAGTACATTAGTCTCTAATGTATCAATTGAATTTTATTCTTTTTATGAAAGAGAAATTTGATTTAAAAAAATTAATATTCTACTATAGAAATAAGTCCGTTTAATAATTCTTCCTCTCCAGGGTTCATCTTGCCAAGTCTTGCAGCAGCAACAATAGGAATCCAGTTGTGTACGTAGCGTGAACTTGTGTTAGTTGCATTGCAGAATTTCTTTAGATATAAATCTGCATATTCAGGCATGTTCATCTGCATCCAGATATAAGTTCTTGCAACATCTGCACTGGCACTGCCCTGTGCAGCATGGTTCCAGTCAACAATGTAATCACCATCAGGGGTAACAATAACATTGTGTGGTGTAAAGTTTCCATGAACAAGCTTTCTATGTTTAGGACATGTATTTAACATATCAAGTAAATCTATCTTTAAGTCAGAATCAAGGTCGGCTGCATTTATGTAGTCTGTTAACTTTTCCTTTTGGAAAGGAAGTTTTGAACATTTGTGTTTGTGAATTGATACATGAACTTCAACCATTTTATCAAGGTATTTGTCAATGTTATCAGGATCCTCTTTCATCATTTCAAAAAGAGACTTTCCATTTAAATGGTTTGACTTGAATGTCCATTTGCCATCCTTGTTTGTAACTTCATCTATTGCAGGAACCAATACTCCTTCACATTCAACTTCTGTGGTAATAAATGATTCTAAGAATACAAGTTTCTTATCGTATCCTTCATTAAAAACTTTATAAGAAAATGTTCCATCAGAATATATAACGTTATTTCTTCTTGTATTAATTACTTCTAAACTCATAACTGAAGCTCCTTAATTATTATTTTTTATAAATGTCATGTTATGACAAAAAATAGTATAACACATTTGAATAATGTTTGCTACAATCCTTGCAAAAATAAGGTGTAGGGGGTATAATCGAAATGACGTGTAAAATTTAAAAATCTTTATACAAAGGGAGAAAAAGAATGTTAGATATTAAATTTGTCAGAGACAATCCTGAAGTTGTAAAACAGAATATTAAGAATAAATTTCAGGATCAGAAACTTCCATTAGTAGATGAAGTTATTGAATTAGATGATAAGAATCGTAAGATAAAAAAAGAAGTTGAATCTCTTCGTGCTGAAAAGAATAGTTTATCAAAGAAAATTGGTGGACTTATGAAGGAAGGCAAGAAGGAAGAAGCTGAAGAAATAAAGGCAAAAGTTGCTGCAGGTAATGCAAAAATTGATGAACTTACAGCAGAAGAAAAAAGAACATCAGAAGAAATCAAGAAGAGAATGATGGTTATTCCAAATATTATTGATCCATCTGTTCCTATCGGAAAAGACGACAGTGAAAATGTTGAAATAGAAAGATTTGGAGAACCTGTAGTTCCTGATTTTGAAGTTCCATATCACACAGATATTATGGAAAGATTCAATGGTATTGATTTGGAAGCTGCAAGAAATGTTGCAGGAAATGGTTTCTATTATCTTATGGGAGACATTGCAAGACTTCATTCAGCAGTTATTTCATACGCAAGAGACTTTATGATTGACAGAGGTTTCACATATTGTGTACCACCTTTCATGATTAGAAGTAATGTTGTAACAGGTGTTATGAGTTTTGATGAAATGGATCAGATGATGTACAAGATTGAAGGTGAAGACCTTTACTTAATCGGTACAAGTGAACATTCAATGATTGGTAAATTCATTGGAACACATACAAAGGAAGAAGACCTTCCATATACACTTACAAGTTATTCACCATGTTTCCGTAAGGAAAAAGGTGCTCATGGTATTGAAGAAAGAGGAGTTTACAGAATCCACCAGTTTGAAAAGCAGGAGATGATTGTTATCTGTAAGCCTGAAGACAGCATGATGTGGTACGACAAACTTTGGAAGAATACAGTAGATTTATTTAGAAGTATGGATATTCCTGTTCGTACATTAGAATGTTGTTCAGGAGACTTGGCAGATCTTAAAGTTAAATCAGTTGACGTTGAAGCATGGTCACCAAGACAGAAGAAATACTTTGAAGTTGGTAGCTGTTCAAACTTAGGAGATGCTCAGGCAAGAAGACTTGGAATTAGAGTAAAATCTAAAGAAGGTAACTATTTTGCACATACTCTTAACAACACAGTAGTTGCACCACCACGTATGCTTATTGCATTTTTGGAAAATAACCTTAATGAGGATGGAAGTGTAAATATTCCTGAAGTATTAAGACCATACATGGGTGGAATGGAAAAAATCCAAGTTAAGAATTAATTTGATAAGTTGTTATTAACATATCAGTTTGAAATATAATATATTATTAACGTTATTATATAATATTTATTATATTTGATAAAAAAATATTGCGACTTACAAAAGTCGCATATTGTTTCCTTAGTTAAATGGATATAACGGGGCCCTCCTAAGGCTCAATTGTAGGTTCGATTCCTACAGGAAACATTTTAAAAATAAAAATGGAGAGAAAAGATGGATTATATAGTAATGGATTTAGAGTGGAATCAAAATCCTTACGGAAAAAGTAATTATCATCCGGATATGCCATTTGAAATTATAGAAATTGGAGCTGTAAGAGTTAGTGAAGATAGAGAAATTCTTGATTCATATCAGCAGGTTATATATCCAAGAGTATATAAAAAACTTCATTATAAGATTCAGGAAATTACTCATTTTACAAATGAGGAATTAAGTCACGGAAAAGATTTTAGACGTGCCATAGTTGAATTTTTAGATTGGTGTGGTGATGATTACATGTTTTGTACATGGGGTTCAATGGATTTAACAGAACTTCAAAAAAATATGAGACACTATAAGCTTGAGAGGGTGTTGGATTTTCCGTTATTCTATGTAGATTTACAGAAAATGTTTAGTTTAAGATATGATGATGGTCATATGAAACGAACGCTAACAAGTGCTGTTGAATATCTTAATATAGAAGAAGATAAAGATTTCCACAGAGCATTAAGTGATGCTTATTATACTGCAAGAGTTATGCAGACAATGGACTTTGAAAAGTATAAAGATAGACTTTCTATTGACACCTTTTATTCACCAAGAATAAAAGAAGAAGAAATTTTCGTAAGATTTGATGAATATACAAAACTTGTAACAAGAGAATTTTTAGAAAAAGAAGAGATGTTTGAAGACAAAGATGTAAGTTCCATGCTTTGCAACAAATGCGACAAACCTTTAGATATAATTATTGATTGGTTTTCTGATAGTGGAAAAACATATTATTGTTTAGGAAAATGTCCGGAACATGGATATGTAAGAGGAAAGATTAAAATTAAAAAATTGGAAGAAGATAGTTTCTTTGCAATTAAAATAATGAAATCTACCGATAAACAGGGTGCCAATTCAATATACGAGAAACAGGAATCAATAAGAGAAAAGAGACGAGAGAGAAGACAGAGGTCTCTGGAAAAAGAAATCGTCGTAGAAGAAATATGGGATGAAGAAGATGACGATGATTAAAAAAAGAGCTGCAAATCAAAAATGATTAGCAGCTCTTTTTTTATGTTAAACTCATGTTATGCTAAAAACCAGTCTAATATGAAAAGTCATACGAAAAATAAATACTCTGGTTATTTAGTTTCTTTATAATTCTTTAAAAGAGAATCAAGCTCTTCTAAAAGACAATCTACTTTGCCATAAAAAGCATCGTTGTTTGTTGGATCATCAAAATGGTCTCTAATGTCTGTAAGTGTATCAATAATATTGTTAAGACGCTTTTTACCACTACCATTTAGATAGAGAAGATATCTGCTTCTTTCATTTTCCTGTGGTGTCATTTTTTTAAGAACAACTTCCATGTTTGGCTTTTCACCAATAAATCTATATGTAATAGAAGGTGAAGCATGATTAAATAAGTTCTGAAGATAATAAATATCTCCTGTTTCGTTGTAGTATTTCCATGCAAATGTTTTTCTCATAGTCTGAGCACCAATTGAACTAAGTCCAATCTTATGTCCTGTTGAACGAAGAATACGGTATGCCTGTTCTCTAGAAACAGGTTTGTTTGCTGACTGATGGCCTAAGATAAGATATGCTTCAGGATCTTTACCTTTTGTATAATCACTAATAATCTGCTGTAAATCTTCAGGAACAGTAAATGTATTAACAATATTTTTTGTTCCGATTTTTACGGTTATTTCGCTTTTTCCTGTTACATCTTTGTTTTTAAATGATAAGATGTCCTGTAATTGAAGTCCTGTCCCAACACCAAGCTGAAACATAATGTAATATTTGTAATCAACTTCTTTTAATGTATCCCCAAATAATTTTAAAGTTTTTTCGTCTTTAATAGGTGCAACCCAATTCATAAGATACCTCCTAAAATATGTTTATAAAATAAAATTAACGGTTACGATGTCTTTTGGCATTTCTGATTTCATTTACTTTTTTCTGATGTATAACAATAGCACCAACACCTCCACCAACAACGACAATTATAAAAATAATAATTACAATAGTTCCGAAACTAAAACCGGATGAACTGTTTTTTGTATTTGATGAAGATGAAACCTTTTTTGAAACTGTTGTAGTTTCATCTGAATTACTTACAAATGTAATCTGTTCAGTAGATTTTTCTGATGTGGAGTTTTTTGTTTTGATGGTATTATTGGTATATCTAAGTGGTACTGAACCAAGAACCATACCGTTGTATCTGTAAGTAATAGTTGCAAATGATGAATCTGTTAGTTTGTAATTTACTTCAGTATCCAAATCATCAAATTTGACTCCATTTGGAAGTAGAATGGATGCATCTTTATCTACAGATATGGATGCATTTGTTTTTGAAAAAGGTGATACAAGAGTATTGCTACTGTCTGAATTGAACTTTGTATCATTTTCAGAAACATTTACATAAGTAAAATTGTCAAAACCATAATCAAGAAGTTTTTTTGTATCTTCAAAAACAACATCACCATTTGATTTTAAAACAACGCTAATAAGTGAGACATCACCACGTTTAGCGTAAGTTACCAATGTTTTTCCTGCCTGGTCAGTATATCCTGTTTTTCCACCAATAACATCTGCATCATAATACTGGCTGGTAGGATAAATCATCATATGTCTCTGATATGAAGTAAATGGCTCTGTACGTTTGTTGTTAGCAGGAATAGTGTACGTTGTAGAATGAATAATATCCAAAAAAGCAGGATATTTGATAGCATCCTTCATAATCATTGCCATATCATATGCAGTAACGTAATGATTTTCATTATGTAATCCATTTGGATTTGCAAAATGTGTGTTTTTTGCACCAGCCTTTTTGGCACGAGCATTCATAAGCTTTGCAAATTCTTCTGTATTACCTGAAATATGTTCAGCAAGTGCTGTAGCTGCTTCATTGGCTGATGAAAGCATAAGAGCATAAAGGCAATCTTTGACCTTCATCTTTTCACCAACTTTACATTGAATATTTGAATCTTCAGCAGTTAAACTTTCAATGTTTTTCTTTGAGTAAACTACTGTTTCATTCATGTCACAATGTTCAAGTGTAAGAAGTGCAGTCATAATTTTTGTAATACTGGCAGGATACATTTTTTTGTTTGAATCTTTTTCGTATAAAACCGTGCCGGTATTTGGTTCAATTAATATTGCGCATTCACCAACAATGTCGGGAGCCTTTGGAAGTGAAACTGTTGCTCCATAAGTGTTTGTAAGTGAAAAATCAAAAGCCTGTCCGAAAACAGAAACAAGCATTAATAATGATAATATATAAGTACAAATCTTTTTCATAAAAAGCCTCTTTTTTCTTTAAATATGTCTCATATTAGTTTACTAAAAAGAATTATAAAAATCAATGATAATGATTCTATTTTATGATAATAAAAAAGGTAAAGTTAGAAACTATTGTTAATAATTTATATTTAAAATAAATTATAACAATAAAATTAAAAATTCAAACCTCACCTTTTTAATAAATTTATTTAACTCTTGACTTTATAACTTTAAGTCTTGTAAATTCTTCTCTTTCCTTTTCTTCTAAGGCATTCTCAATTGTTTTAACAAGAACCTCATAGTTAGGAATTGTAATGTTTTGAAGAGCATTTGCACGTTTTTGAGTCTTTTTAATATTGTAAGCAAGACGATAAGCGGCATTTTCTACCATGGAAAGTCTTATAGTCAAATCCTTAACTTTTTCAAAATTGGACTTTGCTTCATCTAAAGACTCTGTAGTGCCATAAAATGAGTAAACAGGGTTTCTGATTTTCTCTGTATGTTTAACAAGTGGAATTTCAGTACCCATAACACTTCGGGTTTTAATGTGAACATCCTGTTCAGGTGTTACATTAAATGCAAAAGTCTCTACATTTTTGATACCTAATTCAATATTTGCTTTTTCAAGTGCTGCATAGGCTGAAGTAAAAGTTTTATCGATTTCATTTTGAATCTCATCAGCTTTTGCCGTAAGGTCCATAATTTCACGGATAAGAATATTTCTTTTTTTATCCATAAGTTCATATCCCTGGCGGGCAAGAGCAAGGGAACTTTTAGCAGCCATTAAATTACCTTTTGTAGGTACTGTATTTAAGTTCAAAACTTTGCCTCCTAATTATTCTGCAAATGCGTCATAATATTTATCCAAAATCTTAGTATCAATTCTATCAAGTTCCTCTTTAGGAAGTATATGAAGCAATTTCCAACCAAGATTAAGCGTTTCAATAATGTTTCTGTTGACACCAATACCCTGACCAATAAACTGGGCTTCAAAAGCTTTACCAAATTCAAGGTATTTTTTGTCAGTTGGTGATAATTCATCTTCACCGATAACTGAAGCTAAAGCCCTTGCATCTCCAACTTTTGCATAAGCTGAGAAAAGCTGGTTTGCAACATCCTGATGGTCATCTCTTGTAAAACCTTCGCCAATACCGTCTTTCATAAGACGTGAAAGAGAAGGTAAAACATTGATTGGTGGGTAAATACCCTGACCATAAAGTGAACGGTCAAGTGTAATCTGTCCTTCTGTAATATATCCTGTTAAGTCAGGAATAGGATGAGTAATATCGTCATTTGGCATTGTTAAAATAGGAATCTGAGTAACTGAACCCTTGGCCCCTTTAATAATGCCGGCACGTTCGTAAATAGTAGCAAGTTCACTGTAAAGATATCCAGGATAACCTTTACGTGAAGGAATCTCTCCTTTTGATGAGGAAACCTCACGCATAGCTTCAGCATATGTTGTCATATCAGTTAAGATAACAAGAATATGCATATCTTTTTCGTATGCCAGATATTCTGCAACTGTAAGAGCAACCTTTGGAGTAATAAGACGCTCAACAACAGGGTCATTTGCCATATTAAGAAACATAACGGTATGTTCCAATGCACCTGATTCTTCAAATGACTTTTTAAAGAAGTCAGCTACGTCATTTTTTACACCCATGGCTGCGAAAACTACGGCAAACTTTTCATCTGTATCATCACCAAGTGATGACTGGTTAACTAACTGAGCAGCTAACTGGTCGTGTGGAAGACCGTTTCCTGAAAATATAGGAAGCTTCTGTCCACGAATCAAAGTAGTAAGACCATCAATAGCGGATATACCTGTACGAATATAGTTTCTTGGGTATTCACGGCTGACAGGATTAAGAGGCATACCGTTTACGTCTCTTTTTTCACCACTAACAGGAGCAAGACCGTCTATAGGTTTACCGATACCGTTAAAAGTACGTCCTAAAATATCAGTAGATAGGGCGACTTCCATTGGATGACCTGTTAATTTTGTGTGGGTATTTGTAAGAGACATTCCTTCAGAACCCTCAAAAACCTGAATTACTGCTTTATCTTCATTTATCTCAATAATACGGCCAAGTCTTTTTTCTTCACCGTCATTCATTTTAAATTCAACTATTTCATCATAAGCGGCATCTTTAACACCTTCAAGAGCAACCAAAGGCCCATTTATTTCGCTTAATCCTAAATATTCTATAGCCATATGGCACCTCCTTATGCTTGTTCTTCCATGATTTGTGCATAGAAATCATCAATTGCTGTTTTATAATCATCAAACATTGATAACTGGTTGTTAGGTATATCATATTTGATGGAAATAACTCTTTCAAATATGTTATTTTCTTTTAGCACAGACATTGGGATGCCCATGGAAATAAGTTTTGATGACTTTTCATATAAATAAAGAATGGTTTTCATCATCAACAACTGCTTCTTTAAAGGAACACATGTATCCTGGTCATGGAATGCGTTCTGCTGTAAAAATCCAAGACGTACAACTCTGGCAATTTCAAGTGTAAGCTTCTGATCGTCAGGAAGAACATCACTACCAATAAGTTTAACAATTTCCATTAAAGAACTTTCCTGATTAAGTAATGCAAGAATCTGACCTCTACATGTTGTAAAATCAGGACCTACATTGGTGTTGTACCAGTTGGCAAGTTCATCAGCATATTCACTGTAACTTGTAAGCCAGTGAATAGCAGGGAAATGTCTTGCATAAGCAAGTGATTTGTCAAGTCCCCAGAAGCAACGGACGAAACGCTTTGTATTCTGAGTAACCGGTTCTGAAAAGTCACCACCCTGAGGTGAAACAGCACCAATAATACTGATTGAACCTTCAGTTCCGTTTAGATTTTCCATGTAGCCGGCTCTTTCATAGAAAGCCGAAAGTCTACTGGCAAGATATGCAGGGAAGCCTTCTTCGGCAGGCATTTCTTCCAAACGTCCTGACAATTCACGAAGAGCTTCGGCCCATCTTGATGTTGAGTCGGCCATAATGGCTACATGATATCCCATATCACGATAATATTCAGCAAGTGTAATACCTGTATAAATAGAAGCCTCACGTGCTGCAACAGGCATGTTACTTGTATTTGCAATAAGAGTTGTTCTGTCCATAAGTGGATTGCCTGACTTTGGATCAACAAGTTCAGAAAATTCTTCAAGAACCTGTGTCATTTCATTTCCACGTTCACCACAACCAATATAAATAATAATATCTGCATCAGCCCATTTTGCAATCTGATGCTGGTTCATGGTTTTTCCTGTACCAAAACCACCAGGGATGGCAGCAGTTCCACCTTTTGCCAATGGAAACAAAGTATCCATGATTCTTTGTCCGGTAACAAGCGGAGCAGTTGTACCATATCGTTTGTTTATAGGACGTGGCTGACGGATAGGCCATTTTTGTGTAAGACTAAGGTCTAATGTTTCACCATCATCCTTTCTAATAGTAACGATTGTATCATTAATTGTGTATTCGCCATCTTCAACAATATCAATAACAGTTCCTTTTATGTAAGGTGGAACCATAGATTTGTGAACTATAGCGTGTGTTTCCTGAGTTTCAGCAATAATTGTGCCACCTGAAATGTACTCGCCAACATTAACAGTGATGTGAACATTCCATTTTTTATTGATGTCAAGTGAATTTACGTTGACACCTCTTGAAATAAAGGCACCTGATTGCTTTTCTATTTCACTAAGAGGTCTTTCAATACCATCAAAAATGTTGTTAAGTATACCAGGGGCTAAAGTGACGAAAATAGCACTGTCTGTACCATATACAAGCTCGCCCGGTTTAAGACCACTTGTTTCTTCATAAACCTGGATGGTAGTCATCTCAGATGTAAGTCCGATTACTTCACCAACCAATCTTTCAGAACTAACGTAAACCATTTCACCCATTTTAAAGTCTGTTTTACCTTTAATGTAGATAACAGGACCGTTAATTCCATATATCTTTCCTATCTTTTCCAATTGATTGCCTCCTAAAAAGTAACTGAAAAATTCTCCTGTTCTTCAACAAGACGGGTTTTAAATGAATTGTCAATAAGAATATTCTTTTCAGGTACAATTGTTCTTGTTCCACCTAAAAATTCCTTATTATAAATTTCAATGTTAACATCAAAAGATGCTTTTAATGTGTCAAGTAAATGGGCATCTTCTGAATCTATATATACAGTAATGTCTAAATCTTTGTAATCTTCTACAATCTTTGAAATTTGAAATTCTAATTCAGCAACATAAGCAGGAGTTCTTCTATATTCTGCAATCTTTTCCCTAACTAAATTAAAAATATGTGACTTAATTTCCGATTGTTTATTTGTAAGTTGTTTTTTTATAATCATTTGGGCAGAAGCTAAATCCTTTTTTGAATTAGCCTTAACCTGATTCATTCTAGCACGTTTTGATTCTTCAAAAAGCTGAGTTGAAGTTTCTTTATGAACTTCAAGCTCATCATCTAAAGATTTTTTATAACTACTTAGTGATTCAGTGCTTCTGCTATTGGCACTTTCAAGAGAAATAGCTCTAAAGTGCTCCATTTTTTCTTCTATAGTCATAGCCCTGTATCCTTTCTAAAGTTTAATTCCAATTGCTTCATTTATATAATTGGTAATGAAATTCTTCTGTCTACCAAAACCGTGACGGTCAGGTATTTCAACTAATAAAGGCTGTCTTCGGTTAAGTTTGATATCATCTATAATTTCTGGAATCTCAAAACTTAATTTTTCTGTAATCAGTAGAATACCAAGCTTTTTGTCATTTAAAACTTTTTCAACTGCGGCTTTTGCCTCTTTTCGACCATGGGCCAATTCACCTTCAATGCCTGCCAAACGCATACCTGTTAGTGTATCCACATTGTCGCTTATTAAATACATTTTCATAAAAGCCTCCTAACACTGATGGCAAATTAAGCAACGTGTGTAAGGATAAGGAATGCTACGATAAATCCCCAAAGAGCAATACCTTCTGCCAAGGCAACAAAGATAAGTGCTTTACCGAAAACGCTTGAGTCTTCACTTAATGCTCCAAGGGCAGCGCTGGCTGAACTTGCAACGGCATAACCTGAACCGATACATGAAAGACCAATTGCAAGACCTGCAGCAATAAGACCTAAACCACTTGAAATAGTTGCATCAGCTGCTACTGCGGCGTTTGCTGTATTTGTAAAAATAAAGATTGTTCCAAGTAAGAATGTACCAAAGAACATTAAACTGTTTGTTACAACAGTTCTTTTGAAACGTCCTTTACTCTGCTCTCCAACAAAATATCCAATAATTGGAAGTACAATTGTTAAAAATAAAACTACTGTAAATAAAACATTAATAAACATAATAAAATCCTCCTGATGTTATAAAAAATTGTTTTTTTATTTGTTTCTCTTTCTATATGGAACGAACTCTCTGCCACTTCCTTCATAAAAACGACCAAAGATTTCGTAATATTCCAAACGAAGAACCTGGATACCAACAACCAGTCCCTCCATTGCAAGAACTATAATGTTTCCTACAATCACAACGACTATATTGGCACTGCCTCCATTTTCAGCACCAGCTAATGTCATAACAACCTGCATCATGGCAGCATGGCTAATGGCAAATACGCCAATACGCAAAAATGACAGAGCATTTGAAAGGTAAGTGATTAAGTAATCAAAAACTTCGAAAAATGCTGTTGCTGCAAATATTCCCGGTGATTCGTCAATAGGTTTTTTCTTCTGTAAAATGTTTTTTAGTGGCTCCGCTAAGAATATAAGAATCAAAGGAACTACAAACATTACAACCATAACGATTGTTCCCGGTAGTGTATTGCCTGTCATATACAATATAATCACAGCAATAATACTTGCATAAAATACAAAACCGGTTACGGCATTTGGCCCAAACAGTGCTTTTCCTAAATTCTTTTGTTTGATTGCATTTATGATATTTAATATCATTGTTGTTAATATAACAAAAGAACCAAATAAAAAGGCTGCTACAAGTACAATATTAATACTGCCTAAAAATGGAAGGGTAATCATGGAATTCAGTGGACTAATAAGTGACTCAAACTCATATCCAAAGAAACTTCCAAACAGTGCACCGAATATACAAGAGAAAACTCCTGCAGCACAAACAATACCTGCCAAATCCATTTTCTTTACCTTATATAATATGGCACCACCAATAACAAGACACAGCCCCTGACCTAAATCTCCAAACATAATACCAAAAATAAAGGCATATGTAATTGTTAAAAACCATGTTGGGTCAAACTCATTATATGCAGGAAGTCCATACATTCTAACAAACATTTCAAAAGGTTTGATAAGCCTGATGTTTTTTAACTTTGTAGGTGGTATTGTCTTGTGGTTTTCCACATCGTTGCTGACAATACAAACAACATTTACATCATTATCAGTTTCCTTTTGTAATTTTTTTGCTTCCTTAGTTGTCATCCATCCACAAAGAACCTGAAAAGTTACTCCTGAATCCTTTGTAACAGCAGCAAGTTTTCTAACATCAAAATTGCTATAAGCTGTTTCTATTCTTTTTATTGCTGAAACAAGTCTGTTTTTATTCTTTTCAATAATCTGATTTATTTCAGTTTCTTTTGTTTTAATATTTTCTTCAATTTCTACTTTTTGCTTTGCAATTTCCAAACATTCTTCATTTGGAAAACCTTTATATTTTTTAGGAATATCAATTTCGTCAAATCTTATATTCTTAAAATCTTTTTCAACTTCCTCAAAATAATCAATAGGAGCAAAGAATACTCCGTATACATATTCGCTTTCAGTTAAAGTAGAAATAAAAATAGCGTTAATGTCCGGATCTAAATAAGATTCAAACTTGTCAAAATTACTACGTGGAATCTTTCCAAATCGATACTTGAAAAACTCCATGTCGTTAATACGCTTTAGAGTATAGTTTAATGTTTTAAATGGCGCTAACCGGGAATAGTCAACATCAAGCTTTTCGATGTTAGAATTCAAATCTGAAATTGAATCTTTTACATCAGCTAAAGAATCATCAATTTTGTAAAGAAACTTTTCAGCATCCTTTACAGTCATTTGCTCAATTTTGGCTTTTTCAGGATCTTTAACCAACTGCATTAATTCATGACTTTTGTTAAGAGCAGCCTTAAAAGGATTTTCCTCTGTAAAAGTAGTAAATTGATCTGATGAACTAAACTCAGTCAGGGCATTTTCTAAATGAATGTCATGCTTGCTAAGGTAGTCATTTACCAAATGGTCGATTTCAGTTTTAGGACCGGCAAGTGTGACAAAACTCATCTTTTCTATCATTTACAATACCCCCTTCTTCCTATTTATATAATGTGCGATGGCATCAGGCTTATAACCGTAACGGATACACTCCATGGCTGTAACAACCTTTGCAACTTCAAGTCCCTTCAGATGAAGGTAGGCATTGATTGCTGCCAGTGAGTATGGGGCATTTTTGAAATCATTCATATAAATATCATTTAAAATACCACCAAATTGTGTTTCCATGTCATCGTGATCATTAAATCCATAAACTCTTCCGTAGTAGCAGGAATTAAGTATACCAAAAAATGTATCGTCACTTTCTGCTTCAACAAAATCTTTTATGGTCGATCGGTCAAGATTGTAATATATAGGTATTAAAAATGCATAAATTTGTGAATCATCTAATGAATAATATTTTTTCATTCTGTAAATCCACATAATATTAAGCAAATCTACCTGTGAACCAAAGGAGTTTATGAAATATGACTTTTCTCCCTTGGGAACAAAACTATCTGAATGTGTCCATATATAATTAAAAAAGAATAAATCGAGAGACATTTCGAAATCAAATAAAATAGGGTTCTCCAAGTTCATTACTTTTTTTAGTGGTTTTTCGTACACAGAACCAGACAGATTATTTACAAAATCCTCTATAGTAAGAGAATTGATTAAATTGTCAATATTCAGTTTTGAATGTTGCTTAAAGTGTTTGTTTACTAACACAGGAACGGTTCCTGAACGACTATCCATAATATTTCTCATACAAGCCTTCAAGGTGGCTATTTCATATTTCATAAAATAAAATTGCAGGTAATTCTTTTGGGATGAGCCTGCAAAATGAAATATTTTAGAAAAATCCCGATAAGTTGAAAAAGTCATACGGGCTTCAATCTCACCACGATGCGCCTGACTTGCATCAATATTTGACAAAACCTCTGCATAAGAAGGAAATGTCTGAAGATAACTAATCAATTCAGATACAGTAGTAAAATGTGTAATTTCTTCATATTGGGAAGGAGAAATCAGTCGTTTCTTCATGGCCCTGATTTTAGTAGTCATTCCACTGTAAGCTGTAAGCTTTCCGTTGGCCATTAATTACTCCTTAATTATATTTTTAAAAATTTCTTCAGCAAGAGAATCACTCTTTTCCCTGTAAGTAGACTCAAGTAATGCTATATCTTCATTGCACTTTGTCTGACATTGTTCTATTTCTCTTTTGCTGTAGGCAGCAAGAGTCTTTTCATAATCGGCAATTTCAGCATCAACCTGTTCTTCTAGTTTTTTGTCAAACTCTTTTTTTTGCTGAGTAATGTATTCAGCATATTTTGCCTTTTCATCTTGTGTTTTTCGCATAATTCTGGCAGAAGCAGAATCAATCTTTGCCAGCTCGTCAATTATGCTATTAAGCTCCTGACTCATAGTAAGCCTCCTTACTTATAAAGATAAAAAAATCCCGGTAGTGTTTACCGAGACAAAAAACCCTTGGTAAGAGTACAATGTACCCTCCCCGGCACTTAACCCTACTTTATCACTTTTTCCAAAAAAAGCAATAAAAGTCACGAAAAAACTTTACAAATTTACCAAAAATTACTAAAATCTAAAAGGCTATATTACCCCACAAAAAATTCCAGGTTGGTGCCAATCTATAACATTTTACGAAAGTGCTTCTAACGCGGTCGGTTCATTAAGGCAGCGTAGCTGGCTTGATAGAACCGCTACCAGCGTTTGGCAGCGGGAGCGTGCTTTCGTAATGTTATAGATTGGCACCAACAGGAAAATCTTTGGGGAGAAATGTGATTTTAGATATTAAGTAATAAGGAGAAGTTTGAAATAATGAGACTTAGAAATGTGCCTGGGGCAAGGGAGGCAATTGCTGATAATGTTATGGCTATAAATGAACCTACAGTATTAAAAGGAAAGTGGAAAGAAGAATTTGGAAATGCCAATCCTATAAGAATAGAAATTGGAATGGGCAAGGGAAAGTTTATCACAACTTTGGCTCAGGAAAATCCGGATATTAATTATGTAGGAATTGAAAAGTATTCAAGTGTTCTAATCAGAGCAATTGAAAGATGTCAGGATATAGAAGTACCAAATTTAAGATTCATCAGAATGGATGCTGAATATATTTGTGATGTTTTTGAAAAGGAAGAAGTGGATAGAATATATCTTAATTTTTCTGATCCATGGCCAAAGGACAGACATGCAAAAAGAAGGCTTACATCAAAGCAGTTTTTTGACAGATACAATGATATTTTGAAAAAAGATGGTTTGGTTGAATTTAAAACAGACAATGATTTATTATTTCAATTTTCATTGGAGCAGGTACCGGAAGCAGGTTGGAATCTTGTAGAACAAACATGGGATTTGCATAATGATGAAAAACTTGTAAAAGGAAACGTAATGACAGAGTACGAAGAAAAGTTTTCGTCAATGGGCAATCCTATTCATAAATTAATAGCAAACAGATAAATAGTAAGTAGTGTTATAATAAATATTAACGAACATTCTGTGAGCAATAAAAATAGCAAATAATGTGCTGATAATAAATAGTATAATGAATTTAAAATACCGGAATAATTAATAACTTTTTTCAGTTGCCAAATGTTAAAATGTTTTGATTTGGCTTCCTAATTTGGCTATTAGTTATCCCGGTATTTTTAACAAAATAATATTTAAAAAGTTTTATATACAATCTTGTACTTAAAGCTTTCGTCCATGATAATTATATAAATTATTTATTTATGCAGAATAAAGGAAAGCTTATTTTTCGTGGCGTTTTTTGATTCTTTCAAACAATTTTTTTTCGGCCCTTTTTTTTCGGACCTTTTCATTATTTATAATAGGTAGGTCGATATTTTTCTCATCTAAACGTCTGTTGACAAAATCTTCCATCAATCCGGTAATAACAGCAACAACAGGAACACCAAGAAGCATACCCACAACGCCGGCTGCCCAGCCACCTAAAGTAATGGCAAAGATAATCCATAATGGGCGAAGACCTGTAGAGTCGCCTAAAATCTTTGGACCAAGGAAATTGCCGTCAAACTGTTGAAGAACAATAATAAGAATGGCAAAAATCAAAGCACTCTTTGGAGAATAAATACACAAAAGAAGTACACTTGGAATACCACCTAAAAATGGACCAAAGTATGGAATCATGTTGGTAATACATACTATGATGCTGACAAGTAATGAACACTCAGGGAAACCTTTAACACCAAAAAGACTGATTATAAGCATACAGAAAAAACAAAGGATTCCCATAATAAGTGAATCAATCATCTTTCCGTCAAAGAAATCACTGAATATTCTAATAGAACGCTTTGCAACGCCCCATAATTTTTTTGCACGTTCTTCCTTAAATACTGCAAAAACTACACGCTTGATGCCACGTGCCTGCATTTTTTTATCAATAATTAAATAGCATGAAACAATTACTGCAACAAGTAAGTTAATAATAAATTTTACAACGCTTACACCTGTTGAAACAATGGCAGTTGTAATGTGGGAAATTAACTTGTTTAACGTTGCCTGCAAAGTTGAGTCAGCACTGGTAATGGATTTCTCAATGTAGTCAAAATTTATTTGCGGATATTTTTTAGATAATCCATTTACAAAATCCATAATGGCATTGGCCCATTCAGGCATTTTGTTAAGTAACTGTGTAAGGCTGTTGATAATTTCAGGAATAAGATATACAAGTCCTACAGTAAATGCCGCAATGACTATTAAATATGAAAAAAGAATTGCAAGCAGTCTGTTTAGTGCATCATTTCTTATGTGAAGCCATTTCTTAAAAACAGTCTTTCTCATCCAGGACACCAAAGGGTTTATAAGAAATGCAATCAAAATACCCATAAAAAATGGTGAAAGTGTTGAAAGTAAAGCATTGAGTGTGGCTGAAGTGGACTCCCAGAAAAATACAGCACGTACAATAATGGCAATAATCAAAACAGTGATAATACTGTAGATACTAATGGTGAAATATCTGCTATTGCCTTCAAATTTATTTTTGTTGTCGCTCATAAAAATCTCCTATTTATATATAAACTATATTTAGTATAAAGATAAATCAAATTAAGTACAAGGGGAATTTGGAATATTATACTAAAAAAAAGATACCTTGTGTTACACTTTGTCATATATTAAAATTTGTAATAGAATTGCGTTTTCGCAAAAGGTTTAACAGATTTTAAAAAGAGGTATTTATGAGAAAGATATTAAAGAAAACAGTATGTGTAGTTACATGTATGTCAATAGCTTTGGGAGGTATATCAATGACAAACTTAATTACGGTAAAAGGTGAACAGACAAAACAGATGGGAAGTGGAAGTATTGCAGAGGGACTGCCAAAGGCGCTGCAAAGTGATGCATCAAAGCTGCCATCTAAAAGTAATAGCAATGTAACAAGATTTACAACAGAAAATTATGACAATAATAACGGAGCTTTTGATACAAACAACTGGGGAACATCGGCTATGTGGAATTTTAATGGAAACAACCAATATTCCGGTAGTATGTATGCTTACCCATTGGCATTTAAAGCTGCGAAGGATGGTATGTGGATATCTAAGCCAAGTACAAGAATAGGTTCTACATATTGCGTTATGACTCTTCCTACAAATGGGAAATACACAGATTTTTCCGTAAGACCGGACTTTTCCACGGAAAATGCAAAGGTAGATAAAATAACCGACTGGTCATATGATGTGGTTTTGGAAAACAAAAATGATAACAGTCAATATTTGAAAACAACAATTGTACAGGGAAGTCCATTTGGATTTTTTACATTAAAGAACAGTAAAAAACTGACAGTTGCAAAATACAGAAAAGATGTTGATTCAAAGATTGTTTATTATGATGGTACAACTCTTAAAAATTCATCATATGCAGTTCTTAAAGTATATGATGACATTGATGAAAAAAACGGCTATCCAAAATATGATTATTATGGAATATATCTGCCAAAGGGAACAACACTGACACAGACAGACAATAGTTCAAGTAGTGTTGGAAATATTAATATAGAATTTTCATCAGAGCAGAAAGCTTATTTTTCAATGGCATGGCTTACAGAGTCAGATGGAAGTGATGCAGAAGCATTGGCAATTGCAAAGGAATATAAAACATATGCTTACAATTTTATAACAGACACAAAAGCTGAATACACATATAATCAGCAGGATTCAACTGTGTCTACAAAATATATTTATACAGTTGATAAAAAAAGTGAAAGCACAGTTGACGGAACAATAATGGGCATAATGCCACATCAGTACAAAAATATAAAGACAAATATTTCATACATGAAAAATACAGCAAGAACCTTAAGAGGAACAGTAAAGTTTGTAAAGGGTTCATCATTTACAACAGAACTTAAATATTCAGGTGTGCTTCCTTTTGTAACAGGAGTAGCAGACAATGACAAAAGCAAGTTAAAAGAATATGTAAATGAATACATGACATCAAAAATGCCGGAGAATGGTAATTATGAATTGTGTGTAGATGAAACTAATGGAGACCCATATGCATATGGAAAGCAGTTAAACCGTGCATCAAATATGTTGGCAGCAGCAGAGGATGTAAATGATACCAAAAGCAGTGAACGTATTTTAAAGGCAATGAAAAAATCTTTAGAAAACTGGTTTACATACTCAGGCGATGGAGATGGAAAGTATTTTGCCTATGATGATGGCATAGGTTCCTTGTTTAGTTTCCCTTCATCTTACAATTCCATTGACCAGATGAACGATCATCATTTCCATTATGGATATTTTATTGCAGCAGCAGCACAGGTGGGATTAAGAGACAGCCAGTGGCTAAAAAAATATGCACCTGTTATAGAAGAATTAATTGACGACATAGCGTGTACAAAGAGAAATAGCAAAGATTCAAGATATCCATATATGAGAAACTTTTCGCCTTTTGAGGGCCACTCATGGGCATCAGGATTTGAAGATCCTGAAAGTGGAAACAATCAGGAGTCAACATCTGAGGCAATGAATGCCTGGTATGGTTTAATTTTATATGGAATGGCAAGTGACAATGAAAAAATAAAAGATTTGGGAATCTATTTATATACAACAGAATTGTCTGCCATCAATTCATATTGGTTTGATATTGATCAGGATGTGTTGGATAGTAAATATGTAAAACAGGGAACAAATCAAATAAAGAACAATATGGCATCTCTTGTATGGAGTGGAAAATATGACTATGCAACATGGTTTTCAGCAGATCCTGCCATGGTTCAGGGAATTCAGCTTTTGCCTATAACAGCAGGTTCATATTATCTTGCCACAAACAAAGAATACATAAAGAACAGTATAGAAACACTGAAAAATAAAGGCAATTCAAAATCATGGAACGATATATGGAGTGAGTATCTGGCTATGGCTGATCCAGACGGAGGATTTGACAGATGGGGTGGATCAACACCGGAAAATGGTGAGACAAATGCACACATTTATCAATTTATAAAATCATTGCAAAAGGCAGGAACACCTGAGACAGATATTACTTCAAATACAGAGTTAAGTATGGTGTTTAAAGATTCAAATGGCGAGAAAACTTATGCAGTGTATAATGCAGACAGTAAAATAAAAACAGTACAGTTTTCTGATGGAGCAAAATTCAGCGCAGCACCAAACCAGATGACTATAAGAACAGAAAGCCAGATGAAGGGACAGGAATACTATGTAGAGTATTATGTGCAAAATGTAAGTGGTCAGTATGACTTGGAAGGCACTGACATACAGTATGGTAAGAATAATGAAAAAGTGCAAATAACACCAACAGATAAAAAAGGTTATATTATAAATAAGGAAAAGAGTGTGTTGGAAGGAACCATAAAATCCGGAGGAACACATTTGAAAATATATTATGACAGAGGAAAATATAATATAACTTATCAGTTAAATGGCGGCACATGTAACAACATGGTAAATTCATATGTGTATGGTGAAACAATAGACCTGCCAACACCACAAAAAGAAAACAGTGTGTTTAGGGGATGGTACACAGATGCATCATATTCAAGCAGAATAGAAAAAATAGACAGTGATGTATATGGAAACATAACATTGTATGCACGTTGGGCATCGGCTGGGGATAGTTATATCAATGACAATCTTTATATGACAATGAACGGTTACAAGGCAACATTTGTATCATTAAGTGACAGTGCTTCCAACGTAATAGTTTTATATCACATATATGATACTGTAGAGGAGGCAACGGCAGCTTATAATAATGACAGTATTGCAGGGTATATGGGACAGGAACTGGATAAAAATAATGGATATTGGTCAAAGGATGTAGATTTGACTTCATATAAGGATAAGTACATAGTGTTTGCATTTAATATAATTTATGAACACGGAACAGTATCTGAAAAAGGATTTAAAAAGATAACAAATGCACCGGGAAAGCCGGACGAATCAATAGTAGTGCCAACAACTAAGGAAAATGTGACAACAACAAAACCTTCAGGTGAAACCACATGGTCAAAAGTAATAGGCAATGATTCATTGGAGTATAACGTGACCGCCAGTAAAGAAAAAGTAGTATTGGTAAAGTACGAGGCAGGAAAGATTTATGTAGCGTTGAATCTTCCAGCAAAGTTTTCATCAGTTACATGGGATGACAAAATCATGGAACCGGAGGCTGGAGCATTTGTAAATATATCTGATGCTGACCTGTCAAGTGGCAGATACCACACACTAAAAGTTGTGGATTATTATAACAGGGAAAGTGTTACAATATTGTTTAAAAATACAAATATACCGGAAGAAACAACAACTACAAAAACTACGGAAACCACAAAGCAGACAGAGACAACCAAAGAAGATCAACCAACAGAGCCTGTTACAACAGGAGAGAATGAAACAACAACCAGGGAAGAAACAGAAGGCTCAATAAAAATAGAAGGAGTTCAAATCAATACAAAAATTGGTGGAACAAGAGTGGTGGCAAAAGTAACCGATAACATAAAGGACAAAAAAGTGGCAAGCTTCGGATTGATTTATGGTCTTTTAAAATACAATGGAAAAGAAACAAAAATAACATCTGATCAAATGAAACTGGGAATGGAAAATCAGTTTGTAAAAGCTTATAACACAACCACAAAAGGTATTTTGGAAAAATTAGGAAATGAAACAACATATGTTAGAACCATGACATACGGTAAAAACAGCAAAGATGCATATACGGCAGAGTATAAAGTAAGAGCATACGCCGTGTTGGAAGATGGAGAAACAATATACAGTGATGTTATTGATTACTCAGTGTATAAAATAGCAGAACAATTGTATAATAACTGTATGATGCCAACAATAGACGGACATAATTACTTATATAACAATATACTAATCAAAGTAACACCAAAATACACAGTAAAAAATTATAAATAAGGTTATTTACATTAAAGTTATGATTACAAGGATTGTTTAGTGCTATGCACTGACGCAATCCTTGTAATTGTATAAAGCATATAGTGTGTGACCGACAAAAATAAACACAATATTTTGTATGTGAAAAAAATAGACGAAAAAATTTTACAAAAAAGTAAAAATTTTTTGAAAAAAGTCTTGAAAAAGTGTGAAGCCTAGTATATAATGACACTTGTCGCTGATGAAGTGACATGAATAAAAACGCGCCTCTAGCTCATTTGGTAGAGCACCTGACTCTTAATCAGGGTGTGCAGGGTTCGAGC